>JBCCOJ010000226.1:0-5583 GCA_039025415.1 Bacteroidota bacterium
ATAAGCCGCAAGATTCTATCAATGTCTCACGACTTTAATTATTATTGCTAATCGATATTAATTTGTAACCCATCTTTTGCAAGTATAACATTACCAAAAGTTGTTTCAGCTTCTTCCTTAAACAATTCAAAATTGTCGTATCTGGTTGAATAATGCCCAAGGATAA
Organism: Bacteroidota bacterium; assembly: GCA_039025415.1. Taxonomy (GTDB): domain Bacteria; phylum Bacteroidota; class Bacteroidia; order Flavobacteriales; family Flavobacteriaceae; genus Psychroserpens. Next base: position 167 of record JBCCOJ010000226.1, read on the forward strand.
GCATCCCCACATTTGCCATTTTGGCGATTTGAGCTGCATGTTTTGCAGTAGAATGTTTTGTTATTGCCGCTAATTTATCATTTTGACTTAAAAATGTAGACTCGTGATATAAACAACTGACGTTTTTTATTGTAGGTACAATCTCATCATTGTAAACAGTATCACTGCAAAAAGCATAACTTTTAGGAGCTAAAGGCGGATAAGTCACAGTTTCATTTTTTATGATTTGGTCTTGTCTATTCTTAACGTCACGACCTAATTTTAGCCTACGGTAATAAGCGACATCAATATCCGCTTCTTCAACTTTTTCAATATCCAGTTTTCGCTGCCCTAATTTCTCCTTGAACAAAAAACCATTTGTATACACGCGATGTTTTAAAGGAATTGTTCTTACTTCAACAGTTTCGTCTTCTAAAATAACTTCGGAGCTCAAAGAGGTTAATTCATGAAAAATAATATTATAACTGGTCCATGATTCAGCTAGTTTCATCTGCAAGGTTATGACTTCCTTTAGTCCCTTTGGTGCATAGATATTTAAATCATCCTTTCTGTTATGTAAATTGAAAGTAGATACTAGACCAGATAGCCCGAAAACATGGTCACCGTGTAGATGGGAAATAAATATATGCTTGATTTTACTGAACTTGATTTTACATCGTCGTAATTCTACTTGTGCCCCTTCTCCACAATCAATTAAAAACATATGATTTTTGATTTCGAGTACCTGTGAGGTTGTATTATAACCTACCCGAGGCGTAGCACTATGGCAACCGAGTATTGTCAATTTCATATTCAATCTCAACTATTTACTTTTTCAAAATGGAATAGACTAAAATCCTAAATCCCGTTCCATTTCCTCCATTTCTATGATATCATGGGCCTCTTGTATGGTAGGTACCACGACAATTTCATCTGGCATTTCGTCCAAATCTGAAGTTTCTGAAACAATGACAAAGCTGCGCTTTTTTGACCGGTGATTATTACTTAGTTGTAAAAATTCGACAATAGAGGTTAAACTTACCTTTTTGAAGGAATTGAGATTGACAATAATATTATTATGCTCAAATTTTGAATAGGACGCGTTGATTTTTTTAATTAAATCAACAATATTCAACTTCTGCTGAGTAATCGTTACCGTATTTTCGTTTTTGTCAACAATCATTATTTATCTTTTAATTTTTGATGCCAAGAGATAAATGATGGCCATTCTAACAGCCACCCCATTCTCTACTTGATTCAAAATAATGGCTTGGTTTGAATCAGCGACATCGCTCGTAATCTCAACTCCACGGTTAATTGGACCAGGATGCATTATGACTATTTCTTTGTCCAAAGAATCCAACAAGACTTTATTTAATCCATATTGCTGAGCGTATTCTCGGGTTGAGGGAAAATAACTAATGTCCATTCTTTCATTTTGAACCCTGAGCATATTAGCCACATCACACCAATCCAATGCCTTTCTTAGATTAGTCTCTACTTTAACACCAAGTGTCTCGATATACTTTGGTAGCAGCGTTTGTGGGCCGCAAACCATGACATTAGCTCCCTGTAATTTTAGTGCGTAAATATTAGAAAGCGCGACCCGACTGTGAAGAATATCCCCTACAATAACGACATTTTTACCTTTAACATCACCTAATTTCTCACGAATGGAGTAACTATCTAATAATGCTTGTGTTGGATGCTCGTGTGCCCCATCTCCAGCATTAATAATACTAGCATGTATGTGTTTTGAAAGAAATACACCCGCACCAGGATTTGGATGGCGCATAACGACCATGTCCACCTTCATAGAGAGAATATTATTTACCGTATCAATTAAAGTCTCTCCTTTTTTTACTGAAGACTGTGAGGCTGAAAAATTGATAACATCTGCTGAAAGACGTTTTTCTGCCAGCTCAAAGGATAGTTTGGTTCTTGTTGAATTCTCAAAAAAAAGATTAGCAATAGTAATATCCCTGAGCGAAGGAACTTTCTTAATCGGTCTGTTAATGACCTCTTTGAAATGGTCTGCAGTTTCAAATATCAAATTTATGTCCGCTTCATTTAAATATTTAATTCCCAATAAGTGATTCACACTTAGTTCGCTCATTTGATTCTATTTCAGATTTTATAATTAAAGATTCAATTCACAAAAATTAATGTTTAACTACCTACGAGATAAACCGCATCTTCACCTTCATTTTCAATCCAATTTACTTTCACTTTTTCTCCGTTAATGGCATCCACCTGTCTGCCTCTGTAATTTGGCTGAATTGGTAAATGCCGACTAAATCTTCTGTCAATTAAGGTTAGTAGCTCAATTTCATTTGGTCTACCGAAAGATTGAATAGCCGTCAATGCAGCTCTGATACTTCTTCCCGTATACAGGACATCATCAATAAAAACAATGTTCTTATTTTCAACCAAAAAATTGATTTCAGTTTTATTTGCTTCGAGAATTTTTTCACCCCTTCTAAAATCATCCCTAAAAAAGGTAATGTCCAAATGTCCCAGTTTAATATTGTTTATTTGGTAATCTTCAGTCAGCATCTTTCCAAGCCTGTTGGCAAGAAACTTACCCCTTGGTTGAAGACCAATTAAAACCGTATCAGAAAAATCATTGTGGTTTTCTATGAGTTGACATACTAAGCGGTGAAGAATTATATTTATTTCCTTAGCATTAAGAAGTGTCTTTTGACTCATTGGATGTTACGCCTATTTGGGCAAAGTTAATTCAAAAATTATTGATTACAATTTTTATACTGTGCTTTAAGCATTTCAAAAAAAAAGAGCCGCGATGTTCGCAGCTCCTTTTTTCAATATGATTTAAACAAATGGAAGTTTATTTCTTTCCGTCCATTTTGTCTTTCAACGCTTGTAAAGCATCGTTGGCATCGCCCAAAGTTGGCTTTGCCTCTGCCGCTTGAGACTCTTGTTTCTTAACGGCCGCTTTTACATTTGCTATTTCCTCTTCCTTGAAAACTGCAGTGTGAGAAGCTACAACACGCTTGAACTCTTTATTGAACTCAATAATCTTGAAGTCTACCTTTTCACCTTTTTTCAATTTGCTACCATCTTCCTTTTCCATGTGACGTGATGGCACAAATGCCACAATGTCCTCGTTAAAATTAATGGTCGCTCCTTTGTCTACAATCTCAGTCAACTCGGCAGTATGAGTGGTACCCAATGCGAATTCCTTTTCATATTTATCCCATGGATTATCTTCCGTCTGTTTGTGACCGAGAGATAACTTGCGGCCTTCAACATCAAGTTCCAAGACGACAACGTCAAGCTTATCGCCAACATTACAGAATTCACTTGGATGCTTGATTTTCTTAGTCCAAGACAAGTCAGAGATATAAATCAACCCGTCAATACCCTCTTCCAGTTCAACGAATACACCAAAGTTTGTAAAGTTCCTTACAATACCAGAGTGCTTCGAACCAACTGGGTATTTAGAGGTAATATCTGTCCATGGGTCAGGCGTCAATTGCTTGATACCAAGAGACATTTTACGATCTTCTCTGTCTAAGGTTAAAATTTGTGCTTCTATTTCATCACCAACATTAACAAAGTCTTGTGCGGAACGTAAATGGGTTGACCAAGACATTTCACTTACGTGAACTAAACCTTCAACACCCTCTTCTACTTCAACAAAAGCACCGTAGTCTGCAATTACAACTACCTTACCTTTTACCTTGTCACCAATTTTTACAGAATCACCCATAGCTTCCCAAGGATGTTTGGTCAATTGCTTAAGACCTAATTGGATTCTTGACTTGTTTTCATCAAAATCAAGTATAACCACATTCAGTTTCTGATCGAGTTCAACAATCTCGTTAGGATGATTGATTCTAGACCAAGAAAGGTCAGTAATATGAACTAAACCATCAACACCACCAAGGTCAACAAACACACCGTAAGATGTAATGTTCTTAACGGTACCTTCAAGTACTTGACCTTTTTCAAGCTGTGATATGATTTCTTTTTTCTGTTCTTCAATATCTGCTTCAATAAGCGCTTTGTGGGATACTACGATATTTTTGAATTCATGATTGATTTTCACAACCTTAAACTCCATCGTTTTATTAACATATTGATCGTAATCGCGAATTGGTTTAACATCAATTTGCGAACCTGGTAAGAATGCTTCTATACCAAATACGTCAACAATCATTCCCCCTTTGGTTCTACACTTAACAAAACCGTTTACTATTTCACCATTATCATGGGCGTTATTTACACGTTCCCAAGCCTTGATTACTCTTGCTTTTCTGTGAGATAACACCAATTGACCAGTTGCGTCTTCACGAACATCAATCAATACCTCTACTTTATCACCAACCTTTAGATCTGGATTGTAACGAAATTCATTTAAGGAGATAACACCTTCAGATTTTGCATTGATGTCGATAATGGCATCGCGGTCGGTCATGTGTATAACCTCACCCTCTACAACCTCATCATCTAGTGTATCAACAAAATTTTCTGATACTAATTTCTCAAACTCTTCTAATTGCTTATCGTCAACTGGGTCAATGCCCTCTTCGTAATTATGCCAATTAAAATCTTCAAGAAATTTTTCTGGATTAGCCTGTGCCTCTGATTGTTTTGGGGTTTCGGCCTTTTTGGTTTCTGTAGCTTCTACAGTTGCTGTTTCTGTGGTAGCGGTAGTTTCTACCTCAGCTTGTTTTGTTTCTTTTTCAGACATGCGCTGAATACTAATTTGTATCCTAAATGTTCAGAAAGATTTCAACGAAAAACATCTAGAAGAATGTTTTATGATTTCATTTTAACCCTTTTTCTCTTTCTACTTCGTTAAAAAGGAGTGCAAAAGTATATATTTTTAAGGATTAATCAAAGTAATAGTACACATAATCATATTGTGGGATAATTGTGAAAAAGGGGTAGCTTATATTTTGTCAAAATGACTTTAAAATCAATATATTTAAATTTCAAAAAAGTAATTAAAAATTAAAACAATAATTATGGTAAAATCAAAATATCAAAGTGTTCTTGACTTGGGTGAAAAATTAAATATCCAAAATGGAGACGTACAAGTAAATGGAGACAAATTAGAAGTTCGTGGAACAGCGCACACCCCGTATGAAAAAAATCTGCTATGGGACGAAATCAAAAAAGTTGGTGGTGAAAACCCTAGCGATATTATGGCTGATATAAAAGTTGCCGATGAGTCTGTATACCATAGACATACCGTAAAAAGTGGTGAAACCCTTGGAAAAATAGCTAAACACTATTACGGTGACGCCTCAAAATACCAGCAAATATTTCAGGCAAACACCGATAAACTAAAAAATCCAGATTTGATTCATCCTGACCAGGAGTTGGTTATTCCAAACCTGTAAATAGTATCTAAATTAAAGTAAAAACGGTTGTCAAATATTTGACAACCGTTTTTACTTTAATTTAGA
>JBCCOJ010000227.1:0-5554 GCA_039025415.1 Bacteroidota bacterium
GCTAATTTTAGTACTTAAACCACGCAACAAACCATAAACAAACACGTTGGCTTTAATTTAAGCAACTACTCAAAGTAAACATTTAAGTTTACTTTTTTTGATTTTTGTAAATATATACATTGACTTTTTTGTAAATTTGTAAATATATACATTTACATTATTACTGTTTTGTAAACATAAATATTTACAGTGTATGAGAAATAAGCGAAAACTTTTAATTGAGCAATTGGACCAAAAGTTACAACCGTTCTATGAAGGTAGAAAGGTCCTGGTCCCAGAACGTGGATGGACAAATACAATTCGGACTACACTTAATATGACTATGGCGCAACTTGGTACCAAACTAAATATTACAAGACAAGGTGTAAAAAGAATTGAGGAAAGTGAGGCTAATGGCTCGATAACTCTCAATTCCTTAAAGGATGTAGCCAAGGCAATGGATTTAAAATTGGTATATGCACTGGTCCCAAAAAATGGGACCATCAACGATTTAATAAAAATAAAAGCAGAGAAGTTGGCCCAAAAAATAGTATTACGAACCAATCAAAATATGAAATTAGAGGACCAAGGAATTGGAGATGAAAAGATAGCCAAAACTATAAAGGAACTTGCTAATGAAATAAAACGAGAGATGAGAAAGTCATTATGGGATTAGAATTCGATTACAAAGATGGACAAACACCATTGGACCAAGAAGAAAAGGAGGGTCTTAAAATAAAGTCAATTACTACTCAAGGAGAATTGGATGAATTTGAGCAACTGAACATTGAAAAGGCAGTCGAATGGACTATTCACACAAAATTGAAACCTGAAAATATTTTGACAGAAAAGTTTATTAAAGACTTACACAAAAAAATGTATAGTGATTTATGGAAATGGGCAGGTGAATTTAGAAGAACTGAAAAAAACATTGGAATCTCGTGGACAAAAATTGGAATTGAATTAAAGAATTTACTTGACGACACAAAGTATTGGATTGAAAATAAAACATATTCACCAGAAGAAATTGCTATTAGATTTAAACACCGAATAGTATCTATTCATTGTTTTCCTAATGGAAATGGAAGACATTCAAGAATGATGGCGGACATCATTATCGAATCAATATTTAGGAAAGAAATATTCTCGTGGCATCAATCAAATATGATTAAAGCCAACGAAACAAGAAAAGAGTATATTAACGCATTAAGAAAGGCTGACAATGGGAACATTGCACCATTAATAAAATTTGCAAAAAACTCGAACATTGAAGACCATTAAGATAAAAAAAGGAGAAGTTATCCAACGAAGCGGAGAATTCAATACCAAAGTGTACCATGTAGAATCAGGGCTTTTACGTAGCTACTCCATTGACAATAATGGCAAAGAGAATATTTTTATGTTTGCCCTAGAAGGATGGGTAATTGCAGACACCTGTGAACCTGAATCAAAGTCCATTCTCTTTATAGACGCTTTAGAGGATTCAACCGTGGTTGTTTTGCAAAAAGACCTTGAAAGGGAAAAACAAAACTTAAGTGCGATCACAAAAAGATTAAATGCTTTGCAAAAACGTATTTTGATGCTCATAAGCACTAACGCCATTGAACGTTACGAATACTTTATCCAAACCTATCCTAACATCGTTCAACGTGTCCCTCAACACATGATTGCGTCATACATTGGTGTAAATCCTGAAACACTAAGTGCTGCCAAAGCAAAACGTATAAAAAAGAGCGGCTAATTCATTTCTTATGAAATCATAATGCATACCAATTTTGTAGACTAGACATTTGCATATAAGTAAATATGTACGTGTAATGACTAAAAAAATTATTGCCGTTGGTGCTTCAAACAGCAAGCGTTCTATCAACAAACGGTTCGCACAATTTACTGCGAATCAATTGCTAAACGTGGAAGTTACCGTTCTTGATTTGAATGATTTTGACTTACCCATGTATTCTATTGATTTTGAAAAAGAATTCGGAATTCCCAAGGGTGTAAAAGATTTCTCGGAAATTATAAAAAATAGTGATGCCATTGTTATCTCAGTTGCAGAGTACAACGGACTGCATACGGCTGCTTTTAAAAGCTTTTGGGAATGGTTGTCAAGAATCCCAAGGGATAAGCCATTAAATATTTGGGCTGATAAAGCCATGTTTTTACTGTCGGTTACCACCAGCAGAAGGGCTGACAGTCATGTTCTAAAACTCTCCAAGGAAATGTTCCCAATGTTTGGTGCAAAGATTATTTCAACTTTTTTCTTGCCATCATTCAATCACTTTTTTCGTCAGGACCAAATCACCGAACCTGCTTACTTACAAGACTTTAAAACCCAATTAGACAAATTCCAAACTCACTTAAACAATCAATAAACTATTAGAAATGAAAAACTACAGTATTTTTTTAAAAGCATCTGCAATCCTTTGGGTCCTTTGGGGAGCTGTTCACATGTTCGCAGGAATAATGACCGACAACTTCATTTTAAGTGGAGATATAGCAGGGGCAGTAGGCGGTATTGCTGATGCCATAGATCCTGATACCCTGAAAGTAGATTACCCAGGTGCTGCAGGTGCAATTATTGGCCAACACGGGTTCAATTTGCTTTGGATTGGTCTTTTCACATTTATCGGAGCGTTTTACATATGGAAAGGTAACAGAACCGCAATTGTTTTTACCGCTATTGTTGGTGGTTTAACAGACTTAGGTTATTTCATATTTATAGATTTAGGTGGGTACGCAAATTTCGTTCCGGGAACAATTATGACGATAGTTTCAGCCTCTGCAATCATACTAGGTTTCATAGCTTATTATGGAGAAAAAAATCAATCAGTAAATGGTTAAGATAAGTCTCCTAAAAAGAGGCCGTTTCGTTTTCTTTTTGTTGATTTCAAATATTGCAATTGCTCAAGATAAAGTTCCTGACATCAATTTATTGAGAGCCGAAGAGTCATATGTTTTTCTAGATTCAGTAGAAAAGAACACTATTTTTCTTCAACCGCTAAAGTTGATTGGACTTGACAGAGACAATTCGATTTTTTTGTCTTTAGGTGGTGAATATCGCGCTAGACTAGAACACTTCACCAATAAAGATTATTCGCCTGAAGACTTAACCTACTATTCTCAGCGTATTAGCTTTCATTCGTCTTTACAGTTCGGTTCTAAAATCCGCTTCTTTGGAGAGCTTTATAGTGGTTTTGTTACAGGTAGTGAACCCATTTTTCTTGAATCTGATGAAATCGACTTGCATCAAGGCTTTTTTGAATGGAAACCACTAAACTCTTCAAACTTGAATGCAACCCTAAGATTGGGAAGGCAAGAAATTGGTTATGGTGCCTCTCGATTGATATGTATTAGAGAGGGGCCAAATATGAGGCGTTCATTTGACATGGCTCGTCTTATGATTCGTAAGCAAAATGCATCGTTAGATGTGATGTATGGAAAAGAGGTAAACATTTCGCCAAATAGTTTCGATAATAGGTCTAATATTTTCAAGAATGACAAACAAAATCCTAGCCTTTGGGGAATCTACTACAGGCGGCCTTTTTTAAAGAACATTGGAAAATTAGATGTGTACTATTTTGGTTTCAGTTCCAATTTCTCTCGATTTAATGATGTATCAGGTCAGGAATTGAGACACTCTGTTGGTGTTAGGTCTTATGGTAATAAAGGAAGGCTATCCTACAATACAGAACTAATTATACAATGGGGCGACATCGACAACAATACCATCTTTGCCTACAACGTGGAGACTGATTGGAAATATACGCTTATCGAAAAAGGATGGAAACCAAGAATCGGAATTAAGATTGATTGGTCTAGTGGGGATAAAACCATAGGAGATGGCAGAATTGGGACGTTCAATCCCATCTTCGTAAATCCTGCCATCTACAGTTTAGCTGCTGTTAATACTCCCGCCAATATAACAAGTCTTCATCCTTCATTTGAATTTTATCCAACAGGTGGTTTGAGAATAATAATTGACTATGCATTTTTCTATAGAACTCAATCAAATGATGGTTTGTACACACCACCTCGATTCTTGACACGTGAAGCAAATGGTATTGATACAAAACACATAGGAGATGCTTTGGGCTTGCAAATCTCTTATGAAATTAATCGTAATATTTCTTTCGACTTACGAAGCTCTTATTTTATTGCAGGTCAATTTATCAAAGCGACAGGCGACTCTGAAAACACCTTTTACATCGCTCCTACTATGAGCTTAAAGTTTTAAACAACTTCCTGTAAGGATAAAAACGGCATACAGCAAGGTATAAAAGCAATAGCGATTTAGGTGAATACTCAATCCGTTTTCGCATACAATTAAGTATCTTGCTATCCAGAAAATAAAGGTATAAAACCGCTACTACTCTTATACAGACCGTTGTAGCCAATTTGACTAAAAATTTCGCATAAAAAATCACAGGAACCTAAAGTCTTGTGATTTAATATTTGCATCAACTAATATCTCAACTACTCGTTAAAGTTAGCCTCAAGATGTGCTTCTAATCTTTTAAAATCATTCTCAATATTCGGGTTTTTCATTACATCGAAGCAAGCGAAAGTTGGTAGAGGTTGCATACCAAAAAATTTAAAATTCATATGCTGTGCAAAGTATAAATCATCCACAGATTTACCTGCAAATAGAAACTCATTTTGGTCATTGAATGACTCTTCTGGTGCGTTAAAAGTTAATGACAACATATATTTGGTGTTTTGCATCAACCCACCAGCACCATAATTCTTCTTTGGCGCTTCTGCTGTTCTTCCATCGTTCTGGCTCATTTTACCAAACATACCAGCAGTATAAACTTCATCCATATACTTCTTGAAAATCCAAGGAAAACCCATCCAATTGGTAGGCGATTGTAAAATAACGACATCAGCCCAAGTATGTTTATCTACTTCTTCATCTGCATTCCATTTGTCTTTCATCGTAGTGGTTTTGATTTCATAGCCAATACCTTTTAAATAGTTTCCAATACGCTTAGCGATTTCTTTATTCAATTCGCCTTTGGCAAATGGATATTCTTGGTGAGCATTTATAATAAGTGCTTTTTTCATAATTGTTTACGTTTTTAAAATCCGAACATTCCGTTATCATTGGCTAAATTTTCGGTTGGGATTTCTTGAATAACATCCCAATGCTCTACAGCTTTGCCGTTTTCAAAACGTAATAAATCGTAAAACACATTTGTAGTTCCATTCCATTTGCCTTCACTTACCGTGAGCACAAAATTCCCTTCGCCCAAAACTTTGTGAATTTTAGTGTATTGAAACATATTATTTTGAGAACTGAGATATTGCACCGCCTCGATAATTCCATCAAGGCCATCTTTTATAGCAGGATTGTGTTGGTCGTATTGTTCGGTACTAATATATTCGGTAATTTTATTTGGATTTTTACCCATCAAAATATCTTCTACCATAGACTTTGCCAAGGCTTTATTTGCTTCGGTTTTGTCTAAATCTACAATAACTGTTGAACCATTTACTTGAGTTCTTCCGCTTGCTGTTTCTGTTGCGAAAGGTTGTAGCGCATCCCAATGTTCGGCGATTTTACCATTCTCATCAA
>JBCCOJ010000228.1:0-5523 GCA_039025415.1 Bacteroidota bacterium
TGTTGGTCTGTTGAATATTAAATTCTTTAGTAATTTAATACTTTAAAGTTTGAAGGTTTTATCTTAACAAAATAGAACCAATAGCTAAACAATTCCATTAATTTAATATAAGAAAAAGTTAATGTTAAAAATAATTTTTTAAAACCAATCCATTGAACGAAAAATATCACAAGTGGCACTCACCAACTTTAGGAAAGGAAATAGAGATGCTTACGTTTGGACATGCTGGTTACCCAGTTGTCCTATTCCCGACTACGATGGGAAGATTTTACGAATGCAAGGACTTTAAATTGATTGAATCTGCGCGATGGTTCGTTGAACAGGGTCTCGTACAGATTTACTGTCCTGATAGTATTAATGAGTTAAGTTGGTACAACAAGAGCTTACATCCTGCCGAAAAGGTCAAAAACCACATGGTTTACGACAAATTTATTATGGAAGAGATTGTCAATGCCATCTGCCACGAAAAAGGAATGAGCAAGGTCGCCATGGCTGGCGTTAGCTTTGGAGGTTATCATGCCGCGAACTTTGCGTTTCGCCATCCTGAAAAAGTTAGCCACATGTTTAGCTTAAGTGGCTCTTTTGATATTAAGTCTTTTTTAGACGGTTATTACGATGATAATGTTTTTTACAACAATCCAGTTGATTTTCTACCGGGAAATAACCATCCTGATTTATGGAACATGAAAATAGTTCTGGGTATTGGTGAATGGGATATATGTCTGGATGCAAACCACAGATTGGCCCAGATACTTAATGACAAGAATATTCCATTTTGGTGGGACGAACGCCGTTGGGCGGAGCATGACTGGCCAATATGGCTTCAAATGTTCCCACATTATCTTTCAACTTTATAATTAAACCATTAAACTAAAAACCAGCAAATAATGAAAAAAATAGGCATATTATTCGGTCAGGAAAATACCTTTCCACAAGCATTTATAGATAAAACAAATCAAAAAATTCAAGAGCAAGGCATAAAAGACATGGTTGCCGAAGCGGTAATGATTGATACCGTTGAACAAGCAAAATCTGATGAATACGCAGTAATTATTGACCGAATTTCGCAGGATGTTCCTTTCTACAGGGCCTACCTTAAAAACGCGGCGATTTCAGGTACCGCTGTAATCAATAATCCGTTTTGGTGGAGTGCCGATGAAAAGTTCTTTAACAACGCTCTTGCTGAAAAAATTGGAGTACCGGTACCAAAAACCTTCATATTACCTACATCGCACCGACCGCCGAACACGGATCAAAATTCCTTTAGAAACATGAAATTTCCATTTGATTGGGATAAGATGTTTGAAACTATTGGTTTCCCAGCCTATATGAAACCACATGATGGCGGCGGTTGGAAAAGCGTTTATAAAGTCGAAAACCCCGATGACCTTTGGAAAAAGCACGGTGAGACAGAACATTTAGTGATGATGCTCCAAGAGGAAATACAATTCACAGAATATTTTAGATGCTACGTTTTAGATACAGACAATGTTCATATCATGCAATATGAACCAAGAAACCCATTCCACTTGAGGTACGTTATTGATGGCCCTCCAGTTGACAAAAAATTACTGGATTTAGTTGAAAAATACTGTATCAAATTGAATAAAGCCTTAGGTTACGATTTCAATACAGTCGAGTTTGCGGTAAGGGATGGTGTTCCTTATGCAATTGATTTTTGTAATCCAGCACCAGATGCCGACATTCACTCGGTTGGGCAAGAAAATTTCGACTGGATTGTTGAAAATGCTGCAAATATGGCTATCAAAAAAGCCAAAGCCTACAAAAAAGGACAAATGAACTTAACCTGGGGGACTTTTGTTTCAGACCAGTGCGAGAAGCCAAAACCTGCAGCAAGAAAAGCTCCGGCTAAGAAACCAGGCGCGAAACCGGCAACTAAAACTGCAGCAAGAAAATCCACGACCAAGGCAGCAACTAAGACAGCTACGCCTGCAAAAAGGGCTACCAAAAAAGCCGCAAGTCCAAAAACAGGAACTGCCAAAGCCACTGCCACAAAAGCAGTGAAAAAAGCACCTGCAAAAAAGGCGACAACTAAAAAAACAACCGGTACTAAAAAGTGATGCACTTTAACATAGGCTTCCAAAATTCAATAGTTCAAATTTTGGAAGTCTATTTCATCATATTTTACTAACAAATCATAACATTCAAGGAATATATGAAGTTCACATTAGGGATTGAAGAGGAGTATCAAATCATTGACCCGAAGACAAGAGAGCTCACCTCGCACGACCAAGAAATCGTTACCCAAGCTACCAAAATTTTAGACGAGCAGGTTAAGGCTGAAATGCACCAAGCCGTCGTTGAAGTAGGTACGACTATCTGTGAGGATATTCAGGATGCTCGTGAACAAGTGAGCCATTTGAGAAAATCAATATCTGATATTGCTAATGGTTTAGGTTATAAAATTGGCGCTTCTGGGACCCATCCATTTTCAAAATGGGAAACCCAACTCATCACCCCAAATCCTAGATATGACGAAATCGTAAATGAACTTCAGGATACGGCAAGATCAAATTTGATTTTTGGACTTCACGTGCACGTAGGAGTTGATGATAAAAGAACTGCTCTTCATTTAGTCAACGCTATGCGTTATTTTCTTCCCCACCTTTACGCGCTTTCAACGAATTCACCATTTTGGGAAGGCCGTAACACGGGGTTTAAATCGTTTAGGTCAAAGGTTTTTGATAAATTTCCAAGAACTGGGATTCCTGGGATTTTCCATAGTTTTTCAGAATATGAGAACTACATCAACATTCTAGTGAACACTAAATGTATAGATAACCCCAAGAAAATTTGGTGGGACATTCGCGTTCATCCATTTTATCCAACCCTTGAGGTGAGAATTTGTGATATACCGCTTACGGTTAATGAAACCATTACAATTTCAGCATTGATACAAGCCTTGATTGCCAAACTCTATAAATTACGTTGCGAAAATTTGAATTTCCAACTTTACCACCGCGCCTTAATCAATGAGAATAAATGGCGAGCAGGCCGTTACGGCATTGAAGGCAAAATGATTGACTTTGGTAAGGAAACCGAAGTAGACACTAAAGATTTGATGCACGAGCTATTGAATTTTATTGATGACGTTGTTGATGATTTAGGCTCAAGAAAAGAAGTGGAATATGTAGAGCAAATGCTCAAAAATGGTACTGGAGCCGATAGACAACTCGCCGTCTATGAAAAAACCAAAGATTTGACCAAAGTTGTAGATTATATCACAGAACAGACGGTGTTTGGATTATAGTTTTATTTAGAAAGAGATGATGACTGAAAAGGTAAAAATCGCCATTTTAGATATGAACAACGACGAACCCAATCAAGGTTTACGTTGTATCAAGGAAATCGTGGCATTTTTTAAAGAGGAGGCCGAAAGTAAGGTTTTTAGTGTTCGGGCAAAAAACGAATTACCTGATACCACCTACGATATTTACATTTCGAGTGGAGGGCCAGGAAGCCCATTGGATGAAGGACATTGGCGTGAACCCTACCTGAAATTGATGCAGGAATTATGGGATTTCAACCAAAACTCTGAAGTTCAAAAGAAGTATGTGTTCTTCATATGTTACTCCTTTCAAGTCATTTGTCATTATTTCGAATTAGGCACCCTCAAACCAAGACGCAGCACCTCATTTGGGATTTTACCCATCCACAAGACCAAAAGTGGACTGGAAGACCCTTTACTTGAAGGCTTAGCCGATCCTTATTTTGCAGTAGACTCAAGAGATTGGCAGTTGATACAGCCAAGATTGAAAGTATTTAGGGAGCATGGCGCAACAATTCTATCGTTGGAAAAGATTAGAACCCACGTTGAATATGAACGTGCCATCATGGCGGTACGATTTTCCAATGAATTCGTTGGCACCCAATTTCATCCTGAGGCTGACCCTCTGAGTATGAAAGCTCATTTCTTAGCGGAAGAGAACAGACGTAAGGTCATTACTAATTTTGGGGAAGAAAAATATAACACTATTATGTCAAAAATGGACGACCCAGAAAAATTGATGCTTACTTACAACACCATACTCCCAAAGTTTATTAGAAAGGCAATTAACAAGACCTGTCAACCTGTTATTTCATAATTCAGCATGATTTCAAAATATCGCAAGGCCTATAATCAAAATTTCTCTCAAGAAAAATACAACGCTTTTTTAGATGACATCGCAAAGAAATTTGCGCATAAGCCCAAGTTCAAAATAGCCGAAACCCCAATTTTCATTCCGAGTACGCTCAAACAAAAATTAAAGCAGGCCACTGAAGAAATAATGCAAGTTATCGATAGAGATGACTTTAAAGACTTAACCAATGGGGCTTTTTTTGACAGTAAGAACATAGTCCCAAATGAGGATGAAAAGGCTAAATTCATTCAATTGGATTTTGGTATTTGCAAAGACGATCAAGGAAATATCGTTCCTAAATTAATAGAGCTTCAAGGCTTCCCATCACTATACTTTTTTCAGGAACTTCTTGGAAGCATGTATAAAAAACACTTTGGCGAAGCCATTCCTGATAGTTTATCCCAACATATTAGTGGTATGACCCCTAAGGAATATATTGAAAAACTTAGAACCGAAATCGTTGGGAATACCAATCCAAAGCAAATTGTTCTTCTTGAAATAGCACCTGAAAATCAAGCAACCGCTATTGATTTTTATGCTACCGAAGCTGCACTCGGAATAAAAGTACTATGTATCACAAAACTCATTAAACGAGGGAAGGAACTGTTTTACAAGGACAAGGACGGAAACGATGTCAAAATCCTTAAAATTTATAATCGAATCATTTTTGATGAGCTATATCAATTTAAACATTTAAAAACTGAATTCAACTTTACAGACGAAGTAGATGTTGAGTGGATTGGACACCCAAACTGGTTCTTTAGAATTAGTAAATATACCATGCCACTGCTAAAAGGTGAGTTTATCCCAAAATCCTTCTATTTGGATAAATTGGAGAGCATACCGGAAGACCTTGAAAATTATGTTTTAAAACCATTGTATTCCTTTGCCGGAGCTGGAGTTCAGATTCATGTCACGAAGGAAATGATTGACACTATACAAGATAAATCAAATTATTTACTACAGGAGAAAGTAGCCTATGCGCCTATTATTGAAACCATGGATGTTCCTGCAAAGTGCGAAATTAGAATGATGATGATGCATAATTCTACCACTAATAAGACTGAAATCGTTAGTAACCTTATTAGACTTAGCAAAGGTGAAATGGTGGGTGTAAAATACAATAAGGATAAGACTTGGGTTGGTGGTAGTACTGGGTTTTTTGTAGAGTAATTGAACATTCAATATTTCATTTTATTTTTGAAAAATGCCAATATGAAATGGTATCGTTAATGAACAAAATAAAAATTTCAATAATAGGAATTATCTTAACATTTATTTCAGGTTTTACATATTTGGACATAGCACCTAATCCAATTCAAGCTAAAGGAATCTATACCATAGATGAATGCAAAATACAAATGCAATCCGAGGTCGTTAA
>JBCCOJ010000229.1:0-5513 GCA_039025415.1 Bacteroidota bacterium
CTATGGATTATTGAGAAAAGGAAAAAAGACGGGCTTTGGTTGTGATTGTCCTAAAGAAGAGAAGCTTTTCACGTTCGCTATGGCTACAGAAGATTATTTGGATGCTACAAAATTTGTAATCGAAAATCAGGAATTAATTCAGGTAGACACGACCAAGATTATCGCAGGCGGCAGCAGCGCCGGTGCTGAGGGTGTTTTGAATGCCGTGTTCATGAAAGATTATTTTCTTGATGACACCTCCGCTTATGACGACATAAAATTTGCGGGCTTATTTTCATTGGCAGGTGCTATGGTCAATTCTGATTTCATCAAAAAAGAAAATGCCTTGCCCACAATCTTGTTTCACGGCAGTAAAGATAATCTTGTGCCTTACGCTATAAGCGCACATCACCAATGCGAACCGAATAGAAAAGGCTATATAATTTTGCATGGGACTGAGGCGATTTCAAAAAAACTTGATGATTTGGGTAAGTCTTACTATTTTCATAAGGCTATTGGCGCTGGGCATGAATTGTCTTCAATTCCTTTTGGTCAATTGGACACGGTACTCGAATTTATAAATAAAACCATTATCAATAAGGAAATAATACAGACCAAGAAAACGGTCTTTAAATAAAAACGCTAGCTTTAGTCTTTAGTATTGTCTAAGAAGTAATTTTTTCTTGGAGATAGAGATAGATTAATTTCTAAATCTTGAATTTTAATAAAAGCAGAAAATTTTTCAAATGACTTAAGAGTCTATATATTTTAATCTAAAAATAAAGTGTTTTTGTTTAATAATGGTTCTTTATAAACATTTGAGAAAATAAAGAATTTCCGGTTTTTGTTAAATCTCAATTTCAAGATAACCGACTAACTAACCTTTAACTAAATGAACAAAAAGACCTTTTTATTGGTAATCGCCGCAGTTTCAGCGCTTGGTGGACTTTTATTTGGCTATGATACTGGGGTGATAAACGGCGCACAATTCTACCTCAGCAAATATTTTGATTTAACAGCTGCTGCAAAAGGCTGGGTTGTGGGTAGTGCATTACTGGGATGTTTCGTAGGCGCAATAGCCGCAGGACCAATTAGTATCGCCATTGGTAGAAAATGGTCGTTGATTATTTCAGCCATCCTATTTTCAGTATCAGCCTGGGGTTCTGGCCTGCCCGAAATTTTACCTGAGACCATTACCGTTTTAGTCATATTTAGAATTATAGGGGGTCTAGGTATCGGTATCGCCTCAATGAATGCTCCAATGTATATTGCTGAAATCGCTCCGAGCGATATTCGAGGTAAAATGGTAACCTACTATCAATTGGCTATTGTAATCGGTTTTTTCGTGGTCTTTTTAGTAACCTATTTTATAGGCAATCAATTATCTGAAGCTGAAAATTTACAGTTCGGTTGGCGACGAATGTTTTGGTCTGAGCTGGTGCCAAGCGGTTTGTTTTTAATCCTCATGTTTTTGGTGCCTAAAAGCCCGCGTTGGTTAGCAATGAAAGGTTGGGATGATAAGTGTTTGGAAACTCTAAATAAAATCCACAATGACGACGAAGCAAAACGTGAAATGAATGAAATAAAAAAATCTCTAGAAAAGGAAGATAATCGCGTTAAAGTGAATTATTTCTCTAAAGCTATTTTTACCATTATCATAATTGGAACGGTGCTTTCAGTTTTGCAACAATTTACCGGGATAAATGCAGTATTGTATTATGGTGCAGATATCTTTGAAAAAGCACTAGGTTTCGGTAAGGAAGACGTCTTGACGCAGCAAATTCTTTTAGCTTTCGTGAATTTGATATTTACTCTAGTGGCCATGTATACCGTGGATAAATTCGGTAGAAAACCGTTGTTGTACATTGGTTCAATCGGGATGATTATAGGTTTCCTTTTGCTTGCTGTAAGCTTACAGACCAATTCGGTGGGCTTGATTTCATTAATAGGTGTTTTAGTGTTTATCGCTTCGTTCGCATTATCGATGGGCCCAGTAGTTTGGGTGTTATTGTCTGAAATGTTCCCAAATAAAATTAGGAGTGTGGCAATGTCAGTAGCTGTGGCAGCCCAATGGGCGGCGAATTTTGTAGTGTCCCAATCTTTCCCCGTGGTCATGGAAAGTGAGGTTAATAATGATTCGTTTTGGAATGGCTCTTTACCGTATTATCTCTTTATCGGTTTTATACTGATTATCGTCTTTGTAACCTATAAATTCATCCCGGAGACCAAGGGGAAGAGTTTAGAGCAGATTGAGGAGTTTTGGAAGTAATTATCAGTGTAATTAATTATAAATTCTAGCTCTTTATAGTTCATTAAAGCGTTTAGAATAGAAAGGTGAATTTTTGTAACTTAATCAAGTAAAAAAGTTAAGAAATGAGTTTGTTTTAATGTCTTTTTCATTGATAAAAGCCAGATTTATCATCACTAATGTTAGTTATTAAAATTTGAAGTCTTCTATATTAGAATGAATTACAGTTAGATTTTATGCATTTCACCTAATTCCTTTTTATTCGTAATATTGTTAATAATCCGTTTTTTTTAATTGCGACACTATCTTAAAATATTAATTCTTTTAGTTACCTCGATAAGATTAAGTTCGCAAGAGATTCCGCCAATTGCTTCTTATACGACAGAAGATTACCAAGCCGAGAACCAAAACTGGTCTATCTCCCAGGGTGAGAACAAATTCATATACGCAGCAAATAACAAGGGGCTTCTAGAATTTAACGGTGCAAATTGGCAGCTCTACGCTTCACCTAATGAAACTATCATGCGTTCGGTAAACGTTGTCGGTGACAAGATTTACACGGGGTGCTATATGGAATTTGGCTTTTGGCAGCGTAACAATCTTGGAAGGTTGAATTATACATCACTTTCAGAGTCGATTTATAGTGAACTGGCTACAGATGAGCAATTTTGGAATATCATTGCCCTTGATGATTGGATATTGTTTCAATCATTTAATAGAATCTACATCTACAATGCTGTTACCAAAGATTTTAAGATTATCAGTTCTGAAACCATGCTTACAAAGATGGTTGAGACTAACGGCAAGATATATTTTCAGAAATTAAATAAGGGTATATTCCAAATTGAAAATGGCGAAGCTCAACTGGTTATAGATGATAAACGCCTGAAACAAAATTACCTGATAAATGTTTTCGACATTAAAGGGGAATTAGTCTTTCAGACTCAAAAAGCTGGATTTTTTAAGTGGTCTAACCGGGAATTAAGTAAATGGGAAATTTCTGCAAATGGATTTTTGAAAAATTATAGTGTCTACAACAGTATTCAATTAAAAAATGGTGGTTTTGCCCTTGGGA
This sequence comes from Bacteroidota bacterium, assembly GCA_039025415.1. Taxonomy (GTDB): domain Bacteria; phylum Bacteroidota; class Bacteroidia; order Flavobacteriales; family Flavobacteriaceae; genus Psychroserpens. Next base: position 3,303 of record JBCCOJ010000229.1, read on the forward strand.
CGATTTCCAACGGGATTATTTTTCTGGATAGGGAAGGAAACCTCACCAATAGGATTAATCAGTCAAAAGGTCTAAGCAACAACACCGTGCTTTCACTATTTGAAGATATTGAAAACAACATCTGGTTGGGTCTTGATAATGGTATCGATTGTATAAATGTAGAATCCCCGTTTAGCATTTATAAGGATAATAGAGGTGAATTGGGAACTATTTACGCCGCTGCTATCTTCAAAGAAAAATTATTTCTAGGTACAAACCAAGGCTTGTTTTACAGAGAACTGAAATCAACTGAGGATTTCAAGCCAATCGCTGAGACTAGAGGGCAAGTCTGGAATTTGAAGAGCTACGATGACAAATTGTTTGTTTGCCATAACCTAGGGACCATTATCCTTGATGATAAAAGCCGCATTGAGAATTTTTTCAATGGACAAGGCACCTGGGATATTAAGCAAATCGAGTCAAATCCTGATTTACTGCTTCAAGGAAAATACAATGGATTGGATATTTTAGAGAAAAAGAACGGTAAATGGGCTTTAAGAAATAAGATTGAAGGTTTTGATGTTTCATCTAAGTACCTTACCCTTTTAGGGGACGGTAGAATATTCGTAAATCATGAATACAAGGGTGTTTATAAATTAACGTTGGATGAGTCCTTACAAAGTGTTTTGAAAGTTGAGATTGATAATTCTTTGGAAAAGGGGCTAAATTCTTCATTAATAAAATACGATGATGAAATATACTACGCCTTTAAACAGGGCATATTTAAATATTATAATTCGTTAAATGCTTTTAAAAAAGATTCAATTCTTAGCCAATTCTATAATAGTAAAAATTATTTGTCGGGTAAACTTGTAGAAGATTCAATGGAGAATCAATTATGGGGCTTTACCAAAGATGAAATCGTTTCGATTTCAAAAGGTCAATTGAGTGATAAACCAGAAATAAACAGGATAGCTATTTCCAATGATGTTCGGGAAATGATGATAGGTTATGAGAATATTTTAAACATTGGGGAGGGTACTTATCTTATTGGGACTTCTTCTGGTTATATCTTGATGGAGACAGATAGAATTATTGATAAGGATTACCAACTATCCATAAATTCAATAGAAAACTCAGCTATTGGTCTTGAGGTTGTTAAGCTAGATAAATCCATGACCCACGATTTAAAAAATGACTGGGCCAACATTAAGTTTTCATTTAGTGTTCCAGAATACAATAAGTTTTTAGAAACCTCTTTTCAATACCGTCTCGAGGGTTTATATAAAGATTGGAGTAAATGGTCACAACAATCCAACGCGGTTTTTGAGAATTTGCCATTTGGAGATTATACTTTTAAGGTAAGAGCGAAAGTAGGCAATAGGATTTCTGATAGTGTAGCAACATTTCAATTTTCTGTGAGCAAACCTTGGTACGCCACAAATTCAGCCATTGCTGTATATCTATTAATTCTGATTTTATTCTCAATATTTATGCACATTACTTATAAATCATATTATAAAAGGCAGAAAAATAAATTAGTGGAGGCAAATAAACGCGATTTGGAACTTAAGGAGTTGGAGAATGAACAAGAGGTGATGCAAATAAAGAATGAGAAATTAGAACAAGACATAGCAAATAAGAATAGAGAACTTGCAATCTCCACGATGAGCCTAATCAAAAAGAATTAATTTTTAAATGATATCAAAAAGGAACTTAAAAGCACTGACTTGAAAAAGGGTCTTAATCCAGTAATTAAGATTATCGACAAGAACATAAATAACAAAGATGATTGGAAATTTTTCCAGGAAGCATTTAATAATGCAGATAAGGACTTTCTAAAAAAAATTAAGTCGATTCACCCAAATCTTACTCCAAATGATTTACGACTATGTGCTTATTTGAGGTTAAATCTAACCTCAAAGGAAATTGCCCCTTTACTTAACATATCTCCCAAAAGTGTAGAAGTTAAACGGTATCGTTTGCGTAAAAAGATGAATTTAGAACATCAAGAGGGGCTTACAGATTATATCTTGGCAATTTAAAAACCATACATCTTATCAATATACCTATACAATACCACTACAAATACCATTTCCCTGAAATTTACAACGTTATAGTTGATTTGTTTAAAATAGCTGTTTATAAGGCGTTGAGGCGTCTGAAATGAGAAATTCATAACACAGAGAGTCTTTTTTTGTAATGTATATTGATTGTATAGGCTTATTTTAC
>JBCCOJ010000230.1:0-5374 GCA_039025415.1 Bacteroidota bacterium
ATGGTTTTCAGTTTATACTTGTAACAGTTTAAAGTAAAATTGGTGGATTGAACCGTTTACATTTGTAATAATTCAATTGTTTACATTTGTTGTTATAAAAAAATAAGCTTGAAAGAATCATTACTGTCACTCTATAGAAACCATAAGGAGAAATCGCTTTTTGGGCGATATGTTCACAATGAATCCATTAGTGAATGGTTGAAGAAAATTGATAAAAAAATTGGTATTGAAAAGCTTGGTGCATCAGTCGAAAATCGAGACATTATTTCACTTAACCTTGGAGATGGCTCCATCAAAGTTTTGGCTTGGTCACAGATGCACGGCAATGAGAGTACCACGACAAAAGCTATCTCAGATTTAATTAATGTATTGCAGGGTTCAAGTGAGTTTGCAAAACATATTCTCGGAAATTGCACCATTAAAATAATCCCCATACTCAATCCCGATGGTGCTTTTAAATATACTCGCGAAAACGCCAATAAGATTGATTTAAATCGCGATGCGCAATCGCTTTCGCAGCCAGAAAGCAAATTATTACGTGCGGTGTTTGACGGTTTCAAACCTGATTATTGTTTTAATCTTCACGGTCAGCGTACTATTTTTGGGGTTGGCAATACTGGTAAGCCTGCCAAAATCTCGTTTCTTTCTCCAGCAAAGGATGCAAACCGGAGCATCACTAATACCAGAAAAAGGGCAATGGCCATTATCGTAAAAATGAATGAGGTTTTACAATCCGAAATTCCTGGACAAATCGGAAAATATGACGATAACTTCAACATGAATTGCGTGGGGGATACCTTTCAATTGCTTAAAACGCCCACCATTCTATTTGAAGCGGGTCATTCAGGAAGTGATTATAACCGCGAGGATACGCGATACTACATTTTTCTGGCTATAGCTACGGCGTTAAATCATATTGCCGATTCATCTACTAAACCTTATCCAGAACATTTAAATAAGACCGTTGAAGCATATTCACAGATTCCAGAGAATGAAAAGAACTTTTTCGACATTCTACTAAAACAAACAAAACAAGGCGATATTGGAATCCAATATCGGGAAATTTTGAAAGGAGATGACATAGTCTTTGTTCCAGAAGTCAGCAAGATTGGTGAATTGAATAATTATTTCGGCCATCTGGAAATTGATGCCAAGAATTCAGATATATTGAATTCGTTCATCGAACCAATTAAGATAGGTGACGAAATCGTTTTCGAAATGAAAAATAATGAAAAATTCGCATTAAAACCGAAAAATATCTAAACATAATCGCCAATTCTTTAAATTAAATCCTTTAATTTTACTGAAAATCTAATAAAAACTAAAAAATGGCAAAATTTAAGTTAGACGAAATCGACCATCAGATTTTGGACATGTTGATTGATAATACCAGAATTCCGTTTACTGACATAGCAAAAAAATTAGTTATTTCCGCCGGTACGGTGCACGTAAGAGTGAAAAAAATGGAAGAGGCTGGCATAATAAAAGGGTCTTCGCTCACTTTAGATTATATTAAATTAGGCTATTCCTTTATAGCCTTTGTGGGCGTCTTTTTAAATAAAACAAGTCAAACCAAGTTTGTGCTTGAGCGCATTGCAGATATACCCTACGTGACTGTAGCCCATATAACTACAGGGAAGTTTAATGTATTTTGTAAAATACGGGCAAAAGATACCTCTCACGCAAAAGATATCATATTCATGATTGATGATATTGAGGGCGTCAGTAGAACGGAGACCATGATATCAATGGAAGAAAGCATCAACGACAAAAAACGTTTAATGCACAAGATATTTAACGACCTGTAAACTAAAACTTTTTTGAATTTGAGCCCTTTAGTAAAGTTTGCTTTAGGGCTTTTTTAATTTATGAATATGACCAAAAACGATTTGCTTGTCACCGAATATGCCCCATATTACGAAGCCTATATTCAAAAAACGGAGGGACTTAGTGCTAAATCTGGCTTAATTGAAAACTCCGAAAGAATACTTTCCTTTTTGAATTCCATTCCAGTAGAGAAGCAAAATTTTCGATATGCTGATGGAAAATGGAGTATCAAGGAAGTGATTCAGCACATAATTGATACTGAGCGTGTGTTTTCTTACCGTGCTTTGTGTATTTCTAGAGATGACAAAACCCCAATGCCTAATTATGATCAAGATCGATATGTGGAAAATAGTCAGGTCGAGCAACGCACAATTGAAGAATTGATAAAAGAATATCAATCCGTTAGATTATCAACAATTAGTTTGTTTGATTCTTTTGACGATAAGGCAATGCTCAGAACAGGTATCGCGGCGGGAAACAATATTTCAGTAAGAGCGATTATTTTCATTTTGATGGGACATGAAATCCATCATTGCGAAATATTAAAAGCGCGTTATTTATAATCCAAAATTGGTAGAACCCATAAACAAAAAACCACCTGATTCAGGTGGTTAATCATAATAACTTTATTTTGTTTTAAAATTGATATCTGACCCCTAGGGCAATATCAAAATCAAAGTCATCTCTAAAATCGCCGAAGCCCAATTCTGGTCTAACATCTAAAGATATAAGCAAGGGAAAATCAAAATTATATTCAATCCCCGCGTTTCCTGCAATAAAAGCGAAAGTCTCACTTTCATCCCGATTATCTGGTAGGTCGATGCTAAAGCTGCCCAAACCACCACCGGCACCTGCGTACCAGTTAAACCCTCCTTCAATATTCCAAACCCATTGATAAAGGCCGGTTGCTTTAAATCCGCTGTAATCACTGCCGCTCCTGAGCCCTAGACCAACTTCTAGTCTATTTGCGGCACCGAGAGCTCGCTGGTAATTGATTTCTGCACCAAACCCATCATTTGCTCCAAATCTTAATCCAATTGCATTCTCTGAAATTTGTTGAGCCTCAGTAAAAAAAGTAAAACCGAGACAGGCAATTACCAATAAAAATAATCTTTTCATAATGTTGAATTTATATTTAACTTATATTGACAACCGACTTGAGTCGTCATTGAATTAATCATTAAAACGGCTCAAAACTATGTTAAATTGTTTTAGGGCATTTTTTCTTTAAGAGAATTTTATAACATTTTCTATGCAAGTTTTGACTGAAAAAAAAATCGTTGATAGTGAATCTTTAGAGGTCTTGAAAACCCAACTTATCGGTGATTTATTGGTCGATAAACTTACAAAGACCCTTTACGCAACAGATGCTTCGGTTTATCGAATTATGCCCTTAGCCGTGGCTATTCCAAAGACAGTCGCAGACCTTAAGAGGTTGGTTAGATTTGCGTCAGAAAACAATACCTCGCTAATCCCGAGAACAGCTGGCACATCATTAGCTGGGCAATGCGTTGGTTCTGGTATTGTGGTCGATGTTTCAAAGTATCTAAATAAAATATTGGATATTAACGAAAAAGAAAAAACAGTCACCGTAGAACCGGGAGTAATTCGTGACGAGCTAAATAATTATCTAAAGCCTTTCGGTTTGTTTTTTGGACCTAATACCTCGACCTCGAACCGATGTATGATTGGTGGTATGGTCGGTAATAATTCATCAGGTACCACCTCCATAAAATTCGGCGTAACAAGGGATAAAGTGGTCAAGTTGAAAACCATTTTAAGCGATGGGAGCGAGGTTGAATTTTCAGCATTATCGCACAAAGAATTTGATGCCAAGACTAAAAACGAAAATCTAGAGGGTCGAATTTATCAGACTATAGCCGCAGAATTATCTTCAAAAAAGGTTCAAAACCAAATTCGCAAAGAGTACCCAAAACCTGAAATACATCGACGAAACAACGGCTATGCCATTGATGAGCTTATCAAAATGGCTCCGTTTTCAGAAAGGTCAAATCATTTCAATATGTGCGCACTACTTGCGGGTAGTGAAGGCACGTTAGCCTTTACAACCGAAATTACGCTGGCTTTAGATGACTTACCGCCTTCGGAAACATTAATGGTTGTGCCTCATTTCGAATCAATAGAAGCTTGTTTAAAGTCTGTGGCGTTAGTCATGGAATTTGATTTATATGGTTGCGAAATGCTTGATAAGACAATTCTTGATTTAACAAAGCATAATAAACAACAGCAGGCGAACAGACAGTTTATTGTTGATGACCCAGTGGCAATTTTAATGCTTGAAATCAAGGGGCAAACAAAAACCGAGGCTTCTGAAAAATCCGAGAAGTTATTACATCACCTAATTGATTCAGGATTAAGCTATGCCCAACCCGTACTCCAAGGAACTGAGATCAACAAGGCAATGGATTTAAGAAAAGCAGGGCTTGGTTTATTGGGCAACATGATTGGAGACGATAAAGCCGTAGCATGTATTGAGGATACGGCTGTAGCCTTACCTGACTTAGCTTCGTATATTTCAGATTTTTCGAAGTTAATGAGAAATTATAATCAAAAACCAGTTTATTATGCGCACGCAGGTGCTGGTGAGCTTCATTTGAGGCCGATTTTGAATTTAAAGAAAAAGGCTGATGTTGAAAAATTCAGAAAAATCACAACAGAGGTCGCTCAACTCGTGAAAAGCTATGGAGGCACAATGAGCGGCGAACACGGAGACGGCATTGTAAGAGCTGAGTTCATCCCAATGATGATTGGCCAACCCAATTACGAAATTCTTAAACGAATAAAATCGGTATTTGACCCAAACCAAATTTTCAATCCAGGAAAAATCGTTGCCGCATTACCTATGGATGAGAATTTACGATACGAGCCAAATCGTATTGAACCGAGAATTGAAACACTTCTGGATTTTTCAGATTCAAAAGGTATATTGGGCGAAGCCGAAAAATGCAATGGCTCAGGAGATTGCAGGAAATTACCTGAATTTGGCGGTACCATGTGTCCAAGCTATCGAGCAACAAGAGATGAAAAAGATTCGACAAGGGCTAGGGCGAATGCTCTTAGGGAGTTTTTGACAACATCAAATCAATCAAACCGCTTTAATCATAAAGAACTCGATGACGTTTTCGATTTGTGCTTAAGTTGCAAGGCATGCGCAACAGAGTGCCCAAGCAGTGTTGATGTAGCTGCTTTAAAGGCCGAATTTCAATACCAATACCAGAAAATGAATGGCGTTAGCCTAAGAACAAAACTGTTTGCTTATAATAACCGTTTGAACGAACTCGCTAGCCTGATTCCAGGTTTCTCTAATTTCTTATTTTCCAATGAAATTACAAGCGGCATTCTTAAAAAAGCGACTGGCATAGCGAAAGAAAGGAGCTTGCCACTTATTTCAAGTAAAAGTTTGAATAAATGGAATAAAACAAATAAAAATCAAGCAAATAAAAATAATTTTATAAAAACGGTTTATTTGTTTGTTGATGAATTTACAAATCATTTGGATGCTGAAATTGGGATAGATGTTATTGAA
>JBCCOJ010000231.1:0-5363 GCA_039025415.1 Bacteroidota bacterium
TGTTGATTTTTTGGTATTGGAGTTAAGTTGGCATATAACAAAAAAACCATTTATTATTATTGCAGATAAAGACAGTACTTGACCAGAGCCAACGATAATTGGGTTTTCTAAGTTTCCATCATTTCGAGTACCTAAATCGTTAATTATTTGAACCCCATTAACCCTAAGGCTAGTGGTTCCGGTCCTTTTGTAAAATGCGGTAATGTAGAAATTGCGACCGCTAGGCACAGTGTAAGTTCCCTGCGTATCGTTTCTTGTTAAAGGAGTGGCATTTCTAAAACCATCAGGAAATTGAGGATTTGTAAACGCTGATGTCGAACTCCAATTAGTATTTCCTGAACCATCAGTTGTGATAACCTCTCCAGCGTTTCCGTCGGCGGCGGGAAGCGTATATTGATTGCCGGATGTTCCAAAAGTTGCTGAGCCAAAAACGGTAAGGGGATTAGTTCCAAAGGTATTTAAACGGATGGTTTCACCCGAACCAGTAATGCTGAAGTAGTCGCCAGCATCGGTATAACGTAAGCCAAATGATGAAAACCCATCAGAATGTGCAATCACCATTCGGGTTGCATTACTAGTGCCACTAGAAAACATCTTAATCATTGGTGGTGCTGATGTGGATACTGCTGGAAATTCTATACTGGAGTTTGAATTATTAAATTCTAAATCATCCCCAGCGGTTGCAGGTGATATTACCGTACCAGTCTTAGTCCATAAATCTGGAGTGATGGTAAAATCTGAATTTACATATGCCCATCCGGTTGGATGAAAATAAATATACATGCCAATTGGTGAACCAGTGGAAGCAACGGTCTTATAAGTTAGCATGCCATTTTGATTGGCAGTCATACCTGTCGGCAGCGATTGAACCCGAGGTATAATCAATCCATCTAGATTGGTTGGGTTTGAGGGGTCAGCGGCCGCAACGTCTAATCTTGCATTGGGAGTCGTGGTTCCAACACCAACTTGTGCTGATGCGGAAAGACCTATTATTAAGCAAATGAGGGAGAAAATTTTTTTCATAAATCTGTGTATTTCTCATTTGTGTCAGAAATAAAAAAAGGTTAACACATTATCACAAAAACTTTAGAAAAAAACTCAAGTTTCTGTAACAAACCCAAAAAACAAACTACTAATGCATCGAATTCAAAAAAAACTTAAATGAATAAGATGATATCAAAATTTTTAAAATCATTCGGTGCTGTTTTCCTATTTGCAGGATTAATCGCGCCATTACAAGCTCAGGACATTACTGGCGCCTGGGAAGGGAAAATTTCGGCCCAAGGTGTTGAAATACCATTAACGTTCAACATCAGTGGAGAAGGGGATGGCTATACCTCGACGATGGATAGTCCGTCGCAAGGCGCCATGGGGATTCCGATGGATGTCACTACTTTTGTCGACAATACCTTGACCATTAAATTCAGTCAGGCAGGTATTGAATACTTAGGAACTATGGCAAAAGACAAAATTGAAGGTACTTTTAATCAAGGGCCTAACAAATTACCGCTTACCCTTAGCAAAACCGAAAAAAAACTACCGGGCAACACCGCGTTACCTTCAACCGATGAAGAGTTGGGTAAGCTGGCGAGTATCAGCCCGATCAATAGTTATAAGTACGAGGTTAAGGATTATTTCTCTAGACCTCAAGCTAGCGGATTCGATTTATCGCCAAACGGTACGTATTTGGCTTATCAAGAAAAAGACGCCAGCACAAAAAATCATGTTTACGTCAAAAATCTTAAGACTGAAGAAGTACTTCGAGTCATTGAAGAGAAAGAGGAGTTGATCAGAGGATTTGGCTGGGCCAATGACAATCGTTTGATTTACATTATGGACAAAGGCGGTAATGAAGATTATCATTTATTTGCGGTTGACCTTGACGGACAAAACCAAAAGGAACTCACCCCATTTGATGGTGTTAAAGTAAACATCCTCAATGGTCTCAAGGAAGATAAAGACCACATGATTATTTCCATGAACCAAAATAATCCGCAGATTTTTGAGCCTTATAAAATCAATATTGTTACTGGTGAGTTAAAGCAACTTTATAAAAATGATGATGCCGCTAATCCAATCAATGGCTATGATTTTGATAAAGACGGAAATTTGAGGGGATTCGCGAAATTGCGAAACGGCGTTAATGTCGATATGTACTATTCAGTAGATGGCGAAAATTTTGAAGTGCTGAAAGAATTAAGTTGGAAAGACACCTTTAGCATTTCCGCATTTAATTATGCTACCGATTATGCTCATGATGCCTACGTTGTCTCAAATTTGGAGAGCGACAAGGTTCAGATTTACCTCTACGATTTAAAGGAAGATAAGGTCATCAAAAAACTATTTTCCAATGACAATTATGATGCTGCTGGCTTGTCTCTCTCTAGAAATAGAGGTTACGAACTGGATTATTTTTCTTACGAAGGGGAGAAAAGGGTAGTGGTGCCACAGAGTAAGTACTACAAAAAATTACATAACAAAATCACTTCCAAATTTCCAGATTACAGTTATTCCATTGCCGATAGAACCGACGATGAAAGCAAGTATCTTATCTTTTTGCAAAGCGATAAGCTCTACGGAACTTACTATTCCTACGATGCCAAAAAAGATGAATTTAAGGTGCTCTATAACCTAATGCCAAATCTAAAAGAAGATGATATGGCTGAAATGCGACCAATAACTTTCAAAAGTAGGGACGGTAAAACCATTCACGGTTATATAACCTTACCAAAGGAAGCCATCAATGGCGAAAAAGTACCGGTGATTGTCAATCCGCACGGAGGCCCACAGGGCATTAGAGATTCTTGGGGCTTTAATCCTGAGGCGCAATTGTTTGCTAGCCGCGGTTACGCAACCTTGCAAGTGAATTTTAGAATTTCAGGAGGTTACGGACGTGAGTTCTTGGAATCTGGATTTAAGCAAATCGGTCGTAAGGCCATGGACGATGTAGAGGACGGTCTCCAATTCGTGGTTGACCAAGGTTGGGTAGATAAGGACAATGCTGCTATCTACGGTGGAAGCCACGGTGGTTATGCCGTATTACGTGGACTCACAAAAACACCAGACCTTTATGCCTGTGGGGTAGATTACGTTGGGGTATCCAACATCTTTACCTTTTTCGAGTCTTTCCCAGAATACTGGAAACCTTATAAGGAAATCGTAAAGGAAATCTGGTACGATTCTGATATTCCTGAGGAAAAAGCCATTATGGAAGAGGTTTCACCAGTATTCCATATCGATAAGATAAAGAAGCCATTATTTGTGGTACAAGGTGCCAATGACCCAAGGGTTAACATTGACGAATCAGATCAGATTGTAGAAGGTTTACGCGCCAAGGGTGTTGACGTCCCGTATATGGTAAAATACGATGAAGGCCACGGATTTGCCAAGGAAGAAAACCGAATCGCCCTTTACGAAGCGATGATGGGCTTTTACGCCAAGCACCTAAAGCAGGAGTTAAAAGCACCGATGAAGAATTAATTTTACTTTTTAAATTTAAATATTTAAAACAACTCACGAAGCTGTCATTCTGAACTTCCTGCCCGTCGGTAGGCGGGGATTCAGAATCTAAGTCATAAACTAAAGCCCCTCTTTGAGGGGTTTTTTATTGTCTTATCTATATTCTTTCGGCCCAAAACGCGTCAGTTTGAGTGAAATTCTGTAAAGAATTTTGTATCGAAAACAAGCATTTTGGGTTATTTCAATAGAAGGATGTTGTCATTTCGACCAGAGGGAGAAATCTCATAATGAAACACCAGCAACGAGAAATCTCATAACATTTCATTCCTACTTCAATTCCAAACTTCACCCTAAAACTGTACCCAAACCAACCTCAATTTTATATATTTATAAATCCATCAAGCTGAAATTCATTCACTTCGATTTGAATATAGAATCGTATAGTATTAACGGTAATTCCAGTTTATCCAATCAATCATTCAATATATGAAAACGCCATTAATCCGATTGTTTACTGTAATATCAATTCTGTTTACAAGTTTCTGTTTTTCCCAAAGCTGTGATGATATCGGCGACTGGATGAACACCATCAAAAGCGAATATCCAAATATGCGCATAGGTACGGCTATGCCTAGGGGTGCGGTTGAAAATATGGCGATTAATCTCTACTCCGATAAATTTTACAAGCCGTATTTTGGGAAGTCCTTTGTCAGTTCGGGACAGAACGGCCGAACCAAGACATGGCGAAAGATTCAAACCTGTTACGCCAAACAGAATTACAATGCCGAACGTTACAAAGCTTGGGTATTCCAGAGCATTATTTACAATTATCACATCGATTTTAGAAGCGACGCCTTTACCAATAAAATTGCCCAAAGAAACCAACTTCGTGATGAACTCGATGCCAAATTCACAGCACTAAAACGTAATGCTTTAGACGCTGCAGAAATGGCAGCACTCAAAACGGACTTATCCACAAAATATGCGGTTCTATTTCCGTCTGAACTCGATGCCCTTACCAATGCCCTAATTGAAACTGAATCTAATTCTGCCGAGAGTCAATTACTGAGTGAATTCGAGAGCATCAAAACCTTACCGCTCGAATACCAATCCATCGAAAAGGCATTAGACTTTAAATCCCAAAACGCCAAACTGTTCAATAAATTAACCAAACCACAGAGGGATAAGCTATTAAGTCAGTTGGATACTAAAATTGAGGAGATACTGGCTCAACTTATGCCAAAACACCTTGCTGAAATAAACAACATATCCTCCTCGGCCGCCGATATTTCCGAAATTAACACCCTAATTGCAGATTTTAAAAACAAGTATAAAACCGTGCTGAAATTCGATGCGGTTCAATCGACTTTAAGGGCTTTACAATCCAAAAAGACTGAAATTGTAAGTCAGCTTATGTCCGAAATCACGGCTGAAATCTCCAATACCAAAAGTCACAACGAAACCTTAGGATTGAAGCAGCGTTATGTCACCGATTTAACACTCGACAGTTCCATCAAAAAGCAACTGGAAGCTAAAATAGAACAACAGCGTCAGGTTCTGTTCAAAGAGGAAGCGCGTTTGGCAAAAGAAGATGCGCTGAGCCAGCAACAAGAACGCCTTGATTATTTAGCCACCACGGGCAAGGCGGAAGGGGAGATGCGCTTCAATACCGAAAACATGTATTACGCCGAGTTTTTCGATTATTTGTATCGGGGTCATTCAGAGAATTTAAAAATTGAAAGAGAGAGTTCGGAGTTTCTGTCGATGTTCAACGGCTATATCAACGCGTTTAGCACAAATTGTTACGATGCCTTACCCGAAGACAAAATAGAATTGATGGAACTAGTTTGTAAGGGATATACCGTTACTAAAGAAGCCCTTTCGGGATTTGAACTCTATCGAAA
>JBCCOJ010000232.1:0-5355 GCA_039025415.1 Bacteroidota bacterium
AACTCGTTTGTTATAATAACTGTAAGAAAATTTCTGTAAAAAATCGACATTTTCCATCATTGAACATAGTTCATTTGGTGTTATGGAAAAGAATCGCTGTAATTGTTCGACCAACCCAAATGGACTTAATGGTTCAATTAGAAGTCCATTTTTACCATTTTTGACGTAATGACCTATAGATGAAACATTTGAAACAATGGGTATACATCCATAATTCATGGCTTCGCTTATAACTTTTGGAAATCCTTCAGATTTAGAAGGTAATATAAGGGCATGGGACCTAACAAATAATTCATGTACTTTACTTCTTGGCAGTAGACCATGGAACGTAATTTGCATTGACAAATGCTGAGAATTTTCTTTATAAACGTCAATAAGATGTCCTGTACCAACAACATGCATCATTTTCAAATTAAGATATTCTAATTTTGATATTCGACTCAATGCATCCAGTATTAAGTCAAATCCTTTTTCAGATTCCAACCTTCCCACAAAACAGACCTCAATATCTCTGCTAAAAGACTTATTTTGTCTTGCAATTTTACCTTGTTCGAGTTCCAAATCAGTCAAACATGGATTCTCAAAAGTTATGCAGTGTTCAGGTTGCTTGTGCCAAAAACCGTTTATGGTGACTTTTTTGGATTGTTTTTCTAGTAATCGCTTCTGAAAATAATAGGAAACAGGTGGATTCTTTTGCGTCCAATTTCCAGCGTACTTAAACCATCCCTTATTTTTTCTTTTGAAATATACTAGAAAGGGGATGACGTAAACCCCAATTCCAGTAGGAGCCCTAAATTGAAAATAATCAGCATTTCTTAAATGCATGTTAATGATTGAAAGCGTCTTGGTGGCCGAATAAACGTGTTCAAGTTTTTCCACAAATTTTCTTCCACCAATTTTTGGTATAGCAACAAATTGCACTCCAGATTTGTAAGAACTAGTGTTTTTTGGAGGCTTACCCTCATGTAACATAGCTAAATGACTTATTGAATCAAAAATGTCCAAAAACGCATTAATTTCCATAACAGTTGAAGCCAAACCTAATATCTTCCCTTTATCGGATTGATAATGTTCTGTATGGGAAATTATGGTCAGGTGCATTCTAGAGTAAGTCTATATTGCTTAATAATTTCTGACCAATCATGTTCTTTTGCCCATACCCTTGCGCCTTCAGCGTAGTTCTCGTGATTTGAAAGAATTTCCTGAATTGCATTCGAGAATTCTACACCATTATCAAATTCTACTAGTTTCCCACTTTGACCACTTTTTATTGCATCCTCAATTCCACATCCCATAGAGCCAATAGCAGGCACACCTAACGAATTAGCCTCTAAAATTGCAATACCGAAGCCTTCTGTATCACCGCTTTTAGTCTCGCTACTCAGCATAATGAAAATATCACTTTCCATCAATGCTGATTTTAAATCTTTTTGCGAGAGACAACCATGGAATGTAAGGTGATTTTCGACATTTAATGCTCTTGCATAGTCATTAAATTCAGTCGCCTGTGTTTTTAAACCAATACAGTGGTAATGTAATTTTGGAAAAATCTTTACCAAATATGGTAGATGTTTTATCACATTTAGCTGACCTTTTCGGTCAGTAACGTTACCCACAGTAATTAAATTTGGTGAATTTCCTAATTGATATTTATTTATTTTATTTAAAGACCAGTCTGAAAAATCAATTCCATTTGGAATCACATCTACCCTAAGGTTTAAATTGACTATCAAAGATTTTGTGTAATTCGAAACAGCAATAATTCTATCAAATTTTCTTAATGAAAAATCTATCGTATTTTTTAGAATACCTTTAAAATTCACTTCTGTACCATGAATAATTGCAACCTTCTTAAGGTTTTTTTTAGATATGTTAAGCAATGCGACAGACCATAGCGGAAACTTGCCGGTTGCAATTACATAATCTGCATTTTTGGTTCGGGCTTTGAGCGTAAAAAAACGCTTTGCGTACATGAAAGTTCTTATATGGGATTTTACTATTCGAATCGTTTGAAATTTGTTTTCCAAATCAAATTGACGTTCCTGATGACCGTCATCAGATCTCATGTCTGTAACAACACAAACATTATAATTTCCTATGGTAAGAAATTTTGCAAGGTTATAGGCATGATTTCCAATACCACCTGGTTGGGGAGGGAATTCTGATGAGAAAATTACAATCTTCTTTCTTTTTAAATCAGTCAAGATTTGAAATTAAAGGACCTTCCTTGATTTTTTTACTTGCCAAACACCATGATACAGTCACTTGAAATAATATAATGGGTAAAAGTAAAATACTTAGCAATGTTCCCAAAAACAGCATTAGCTTATCACTTTTGTATTTATAGGACAAAATCGACGGAGGCACCGATTTCAGCAAAGCCAAAACAGTCGCTCTTCGCCCAAAATAACGCCTAAAATAATAAACAACACTAGGTATGGGTCTAGGTGCAAACCATTTCGTTGGCCTAAAGGCATCCCAACTGCCCATTTCCCTTAGGCCGCCGACGACCGCCTTAACATCTACACATGAAGCCAATGGATTTGAAATACTTTTAAAACCAGCATTGTAGAGTCTGTTTCCAAATTCACCATCACCCATGCGCTGTTTTTCAAATTGCCGATCAAAAAGTCCTATTTTCTCAAAAACACTTCTGTATAACATGGCATTACCCGTTGCAAATTGGGAAGCAATGCTGAAGAATAGTCTATCCTTAGGTATCTGCCTTCCTTGAGGATAAAATACACCTGCGCTTACCTCTGCATTAAACCTATCAAGACATTTAATATGTTCGGTCAACCAATCTGAACTAATGCGGACATCATCTTCGGAAAGCGCGATTAAGATTCCAGAAGATTTTGATATCGCATTATTTCTAGCAAGCCATAGTGCCTTTTCCTCTTGTTTGATAATCTTGAAGTCTAATTTAAATCGGTCATAAAACGAGTTATCAAAATCATCAGACTGGTCCACAACAACAACTTCAAAATTATAATAATCCTGTTTTTCGAAATCAGAAAGGACGTTCTTTAGATAGTCATATCGATTTAAGGTTGGTATAATGACACTGACTTTTGGATTTGATAAAAGAAGCTTAGAATTAAAATCTGGTTGAAAAGTATCGAGAATAGGTCTAAAATCTACCGCTCTTAAAATTTTTCTGGTAGAATAATAGGCTTGAATTTCGATGAATGGATTTTTAAGAGTTATAAGTCTTAAAAAAAGTGTGAAAAACACCCATATTTTATGAAAATATTTTCTTGCAAATACATAGTTATCATAAATTGAAACATTCTCAAAATGAGTATAACATTTTGCATTACCGATGTAACCTTTTCTTATTACTTGCCATGACAGGTCATATTCCCTTGCCTGTTTCGATTTATAAGATATATCTAAATTGATTTGAGATTTAATAAAATTAGGCAGATTGTCAAATTTGGGGAAAATAGTATCTCCACAATTTCTTTTTAGTCTAAAATAATTGGTTGGTTGCAAATAAAATAAAAACTTAAATGGCATTATAGAGTAGTTGGTAAATCTGAATTTTGTTCGATATTCTTTAAGTATTCTGGATAAGGCTTATCCTCTGGAAGAAGAAGCAAATGGCACTTACCCCGATCTTTGATTGTTTTTGCGTGCTCCAGATGTTGGCCTGTTTTAGGATACCATGCCTTATAAGCCATTTCATCACACCAATCTAACATAATCTGCCCAGCTGCCTCCATTCCTAGATTAGCAACATTGTGCATTTCAATAAAGAAGGTAGGTTTCATGGCTTTGGCTATTTTTTTTGCGGATTCCATAATTGTTGTTTCCGCGCCCTCAACATCTATTTTTATTAAATCTGGCTTTACATCATAAAAATCATATAAGTAGTCTAAGGTTAACGTTTTTACATTTATAAATGAATTAATAGAAGCTGCGGTTTTTGCATGAGACCTATATACACTACCTGCAGCTCCTGCGCCTATTGTATAAAATTTCACATACTCATCAACCGTATTTCCGACAAAAGCTCCTAAAAAATGAGCCTTATTGCCTAGACCATTTGCTATTAGATTGGCAGCTGCAATTTGAAGCGCTTTTGGATTTGGATCAATTAGTATTATTTTACGATTTGGTTTTACAAGTAAAGCCAAGATGGCTGTATAACCAACATTACATCCAATATCATACAAATCATTGTGGTGTTTTGATAAGTGAAACCACCAAGCATCGTCTTGATCTGGGGTTAATCGCAAGGAATTCTTTACAGTATTCAACTGTACACCCATTAAGGATTGATTGACAAAAGTGTAGCCGTGATTTTTGTATTGCGATAAATATGCTCTTAGTGTTTTCCTCAAATTCATAAATATTCAAATTTTAGATTGATTTATTGCCTTCATAACCTTCACAAAAATTTCGCGCTTATCAAAGGTTTTAAGATATAAGTCTCTAAAAAAATTAGGTTTAAATCTGTGCTTTTTAAAGGCCAATAGTTTTTCTGTTAAATCTTTCGAAGATTCAGGATTAAAACTAAATTTTGATATATCAAAAGCAGAAGGATCAATAAATGATAATGCGCCAAAACTTGAGGACACTAACACAGGCACGTTTAAAGCAACAGCTTCAATAAAAACTAATCCAAAAGCCTCGTGGAGACTAGGTAAAATGATAATGTCGCAGGTTTTGTAAAATTTAGACATTGCATTGGGTGAAAGATGTCCCAGAAAATTGATTTCGCTTGCAACTTCAAGATTTTTTGCCAAATCAACCAATTTTGATAAATCTTCACCATTTCCAGCAAAATTAAGTTCAAAATTGGTTATCCCTTTTTTCTTCAAGTTTGAAAGTGCTTTAATTACAATCTTTTGATTTTTATGTGCAACCATTCTACCTGGACAGCCAAGGACTATATTTTTCTTGTCTAAGAATAAAGTTTTACTCTGGGGCTCAGAGATTTGATTGTCAATGTTACTCCAAAACGGCAGTGTTTCAATTTTTTTCTTTTTAACGCCATAGATTTCATAAAGTTGAACAGCAGTTAGTGTTGAGTTAGCAATAACACAATCGGCAAGTTTTAAAAATAACCGCTTAATGTGAATTTTCAATCTTGTCGGCTGCATTTGTTCGTTCAAAGAATGAAACCAAGCCAGGTAGAGGACAACCCAACGCCCTCGGTAGTCAGCGAGGGAAATTTCGCCCGCCCCCGACTTGGTGGGCCAGGTACAAGTCGGAGCCATCTCCCCCCTGGGCGGCTGTAGGCCACCTAACGCCAACGCCTGGGGCATCATAAGGCCCCAGGTTAGCAATGCCCAGGTGCAGACACACAGGTGAATCAACCACTGGCGACGAGAAAGTACCATTTGC
>JBCCOJ010000233.1:0-5339 GCA_039025415.1 Bacteroidota bacterium
AAATTTACATAATTACTCAACGGATTTATAAAAATACTTACAATTTATAGGAATTGAATAGCGGCAAGACAAAAAGGTTGAATTGAAGGTTTTGGACCAAGGTTAAGAAATTGGCTGATTTAAAAAAGGGATGTCATTCTAATTAAGAAATGTTCCTCAAATTTTAATCAGAATCAAACTAAGTCTAATTAAGCTATATAGCTAAGTGCAATTGATGACTAGTAGTCGTTCGCGATATAAAAATACTAGCGCGCCTCTAAAATCAATTCCTTGACTGAGGGTTTGTTCAGGACTTTTGGAAACAACTCTTCGAGAATATAATGAAAGTCTTTATTCAGAAGCAGTGCATTTTTCAAATGGTAATGCCCTTTACTGCTCTCATGAAGTGTAAAGTATAGCCCTGCCAACCTAAATTCTATCTCTGGGGTTTCGGGATAAAATTCAGCGGTTTGAATAAGGTTTAATACAGACGCCTCGTATTCTCCAAGAGCGATAAGTATGTCTGCTCTGGCCAACCAGGTAGAAAGTTCATAGTTGCCCAAATCCAATGCTTTTTTGTAACCTCTCTCGGCTTCTTCAATAAAGTTGAGACGATGGTTTATCTGGGCGTATAATTTCCAATAGACCACATTCTCACCGTCAATATTTATGGCCTTATTAATGTAAAAAAGCGCCTTTTGATAGTTTTTTTCTTTATTGTAAAATTTGGTGATGGCAATCCAGCCTTTATCCAACAAGGGGTCTTCGTGTACAGTTTTGTAATAATACTGAACCGCTAAGTCCTTGTTGCCCAGTCTTTCGTGACACTTACCTATTCGCAAAAGTGCAAATGAAGTCGGGTCTTCTAGCTCCAAGGTTATTTTATAATTGCTAATGGCCTCATTGTAAAGCTTCTTTTTTTCTAAGACCTTACCTTTTTCTAAATAAGCACCAACAAAAGTGTCATCTGATATAATTGCAAAATCAAATGCCACTAGTGCTTTTTCATAGTCTTCTATGATATAATATTTGCAACCTAATTGATGCCATGCCACTTCACAATAGGGGTTTCCGTTAAGATAATCGTTTAAAAAGACAATAGCTTCATTGGTGTTGTTCAAGAAGTCATAGCAGTAAATCACGTTGTAAAGAGCAGAGTAGTCTTGATTGTCAATTTCCAAACATTTTTTAAAATATCCTTGGGCATTTTCAAACTGATCTAGGAAAAGATATTCCATCCCGATAAGCGAATATAAATCTGCAATTCCATCATCCTCAGCCGCCATTTCCAAAGCAATAAGAAGCGTATTTACGGCTTTTTGGTGCTCATCCCGCTTAGAGAATAAATTGGCTTTCTGAATATAAATCTCCTCATTATTTGGTTCTAATTCGTGCAAGCTCTCAAGTAACTTATCAGCCTCATCCAATTTATCTTCTATAATGTAAATTTCAGTTTTAAAAAGACGAAGGTTTACTGAACTTGGGTGCTGCTCCAAACCCAACTTGATGGCTTTCTTTGCGAGGGAAACCTTCCCGTTTTCAAGATAGTGGTAGATAATGTTTTCAAATTCTGAAGAATCGAAAAAGAGCACATTATTGGTCTTTAGCATCGATTCAAATTTGGTGAGTGATAATTCGTTGTTTTCTTCAGGCTGGCTGAATTCCATAAGCAAATGGCGTTATTGGTTTTCTAAATGTACAGTTAACATCAAAGCTTAACGGTTTTTAACATTCAATGTTTTCAACAAAATAATTAACAGCAAAAAAATTGATGCTTTATTTGAAATCTACTTATAATTTCCCGATTTCAAACAGCTGAGTTGGCTTTTCAATTAAAGTGGCATTTACCGTGCCAATATTTCATTTAAGATTGAAATTATGATATCACAGCCCTTCACTATTTCTTCCTCGGAAATTGTAAGTGGTGGTGTAATACG
The DNA here is from genome assembly GCA_039025415.1 of Bacteroidota bacterium. GTDB lineage: Bacteria > Bacteroidota > Bacteroidia > Flavobacteriales > Flavobacteriaceae > Psychroserpens. Next base: position 1,917 of record JBCCOJ010000233.1, read on the forward strand.
TATGGCTTTTGGTTCGAAGAGAAGCCAAAATAAAATGAGGCCATTGTCTTGAGCAGTCAAAACCACTTCATTAGCGATATCCGGTGAAATTGCAATTGCAGACAACATTAAGCCGCGACCTCGTATTTCAGAAATTAATGGGTGCTGTAGTTTCTTACGAATTAGTTTTTCCTTTTTCAAGGTTTGGGGCATCAAATCACTTTGAGTGATTTCCTTGACAGTTGCCAATGCGGCTGCGGCAATTACTGGATGTCCGCCAAAGGTGGTAATGTGTCCTAGCTTTGGTTTGTCTTGTAATAAATCCATATGATTTCTTGAGGCTGTAAAGGCACCAATAGGCATACCGCCACCCAGTCCTTTGCCAGTAACTAGAATATCAGGGATACAGTTGAAATGTTCAAAGCCGAAAAGTTTTCCCGTACGTCCGAACCCAGGCTGTATTTCATCTAGAATCAAAATTGCACCCATGGCATCGCAACGCTGTCTAACCTTCCTTAAATAATCGTTTTTGGGTTCAATAAAACCCGCACCCCCTTGAATGGTCTCGAGAATGACTCCTGCGGTTTTTTCAGTTATCAATGAAAGCTCTTCCTCTTTATTGTAATCAAGAAAACGAACATCAGGTATCAAGGGCCTAAACGCCGATTTACGCTCCTCAAAACCCATCACGCTCAGGGCACCCATGGTGTTGCCGTGATAAGCATGATTCGCAGCAATTATTTGACTTCTCCCTGTAATTCTACGAGCTAATTTGATTGCCCCATCAATAGCCTCTGTTCCAGAATTAGTGAGATAGGTTTTTTCTAATGGTTTTGGAAGATTAGCCGCCAGCAACTTAGTCAATTCTATGGCTGGTTGCTGGATGTACTCTCCGTAAACCATCACGTGAAGATATTTATCTATCTGCGACTTCATCGCCTCAACAACCTTTGGATGTTTATGGCCTAAGCTACATGCGGAAACTCCAGCTACAAAATCTAGATAAGCCTTTCTTGCTCCATCATAGATATACGAACCTTCAGCATGGGAAATTTCCATAGCTAATGGATGGGGTGTTGTTTGCGCTTGATATTTAAAGAAATCTTCTTTCATCTATTCTATCATTACTAATTGCCAGAGGCTTTTTTTTGGCAATATTTAATTTGGCAATCGTAGATTTAGATAGCTAATTTAATTATCTTAATCCTCTTTGTTTTCTTTGTCATTGACAAGCGGCTTGGGCAGCTTTTTGAACTCTGAAATACTCTTGTTTTTGGGTTTTGTCAAACTCTGAGCTTTCTTGGATTTATCGTTGATTATTTTCTCGCTATTCTTAGGAAGATTTCTACCTGCCTTATTAATCTCATCCTTATCCCGCTCTTTGGCTTTCTCAACACGTTTTAAAAGTGCTTCGTCAAAAAATTCCTCTTCGGGTATAAAGGCATCAAGCCCCTTAATCTTGACTAATTTCAATGGCGGGTCTTCATTGAATAAATCCTCAACACTCAACGGTTGTTCCTTGCCTCGCCAATCAAAACCCCTAAATTTACGTGCATTATCAGGGAACATGCTTTCTGGGTAAATGTCCCCATCCACCTGATTAATCAAGGTGATAATTTTGAACGGTCCATCGAAGGTCATATTTATACTTCCCGATTTTGACTTGTTTATACCAATAAGGGAATCGTTGTCGTCACGAGTATAAAAAATCACTTCTGCGTTTTTAATGATGTCGACATTGTATAATTCATTATCTTCAAAAAGACCAATCAATCTCTGACCCTTAATCTGATTGAAGCCATCGCCCAAGGTGTCTTTACTAATCAGGAACGCATTCTCAAATACTTTTAGTGAATCTATTTGCTCTTTTTGAGTATTTGAAATTAAATGGATAGAGTCTCCTGACATTTGATTTCCCAAATTCCAAATCAGTGGTTTTCTATCGACCGAAAATTCGTCTCCCGTGTTAAATGTATTGAGATTTATAAGTTGGGTCAAGCCAGATTTATGGTCTGCATGAATAGAATCGGCCTTGCCGCTCATATCACTTTTGTACATTTTGGCATTGTAATAGGCACGAGTGATGCGATGCTCAGGTTTCCCTGTGACCATAAGTGTGTCAGCATGGATGTAAAGCGAATCATTTTCTTGAACCGTGATGGCAAGCGCTCTTTTAGTTATAAAAACGGAGTCTTTCTCTCTGAAAACTTCGGCGTAGTGACCCTTTATCACCGAATTATTGATGGTATCTGTAACTATAATATTATTAGTTGCTGAAGCGAAACTTTTATTTCGGTCAAAATATAAACTGTCGCCCTCTACAATACGATTGTCATAATTAATTTTTGAATTTTTGATGAAATGCCCGATGTCTTTGTTGGTATCGTAAAATCCTCGTTCACAGTAAACAGTGCTAGCTTCTCCAACAATTGTTGAAGGTCCGTACATATAGGCGTGACCATTTTCAGAGAAAAAATCAAGCTGATTGGTTTTTAAGGTGTATTCTGGATTTACCAAAACAACATCTTTTAGAAAGCGATATTTACTTTGGTCCATATAATATCTTCCTACGCGACTGGTAATGGTGCCAGAGGTGTCTCGAACCACTTTACCGTTGGTGTTGTAATAGGCTTGCTGTCTGGTACGGTCAAAATAAAGCGTGTCTGTTGTTAAAACCGATTGGGGCTCGGTGAGTACAACATCGCCAGCAGCAAATGCCAATTGGGTGATGCCACTATATTCTACGTATTTTGAGGTCATATTAATGGTGTCGCCCTGCTTCATTCTAACATTGCTAAAGGCTTCTATAAAATCCTCATTTTGGTAATATATCGCTTTGTCGCAATACATGTCAATACCCTCATGGATGACGTGAATTTGCCTTTGGTCACTTCTTACGAAGGTCGTTATATTATCACCTAATAAGCTATCCCTCACGGTAAATCCCGAGTATTCAATTTTTATTTTCTTTGGCTGCTGCTCTTGATTTTGAGCTATTAATACACCGCCGAATAGCAATACTATAGCTTGGAAAATAGTTTTCAATACATAACAATTTGCGCCAAATTTAATGTTTATCTTTTCTTAGGCATTTGATTTAACTGATATTTAATTTTTTACACTTTCGTGCATTTCAGTTTTCGTTTGAATCTTTGACGCGTTCATTCTTACTCAACAAAAGAAAAAGTAATCTTGTTTACTTTTCATATTGAGAACTTCGAAAAATTCTATGATTTCTTGTTGTTCTTTTGCATTTGCCACTGCAACAATTACCTGTGGGCCTTGTAGGTTTTTAATTAAACTGAAATGTTCAAGTTCAACATCATAGATGTGTTTCCCAATCTTCTTATGGTTATCACAAACCCACTTGAATTCAATATTAAGTTTTGAAAGCAACCTAGCGATTTTCTTTCCTTTTTGTCCAGCGCCCCAAATCACCAAGGG
>JBCCOJ010000234.1:0-5334 GCA_039025415.1 Bacteroidota bacterium
ATTTGTGGTTCAGGGAATGGAGCAAGCATGACCATTAACAAACACCAAAAAATACGCGGAGCATTATGTTGGAATAAGGAAATAGTCGCCTTGGCGAGAGAGCATAATGATGCCAATATTTTAAGTCTTCCAGCACGTTTTATTGCATTGCCACAAGCTTTAGAAATGGTGGAAATGTTTCTCAACACCAAATTTGAGGGTGGCAGGCACGAACGCCGAATAGAAAAAATGCCCTGTATTTAATAAAAATTTCCTGTGGGCCATCATCACCATCATCACGGTCACGACCATGGCCATGCAGATTTAAAAGGTAGAAATCTACTTATTTCCATACTTCTTAATGTGGGTATTACCGTAGCACAAGTTGTTGGTGGCATTATTTCAGGAAGTTTGGCCTTACTATCGGATGCGCTTCACAATTTTAGTGATGTACTTTCCTTGATCATAAGTTATGTGGCCAACCGCTTGGCCAAACAAAAAGCAAGCGCCCATAGAACTTTTGGGTACAAGCGTGCAGAAATATTGGCGGCTTTCATCAATGCATCTACTTTGGTTGTAGTAGCTATTTTTTTAATGATTGAAGCGGTAAAACGATTTTGGCAACCGGAAGAAATCGGTTCAAATCTGGTTATCCTCATGTCGTTAATAGGAATTTTGGGCAATGGACTTAGCGTGCTGCTTTTAAAAAAAGATTCCAATGAGAACATGAATATGAAATCGGCCTACCTACATTTATTGACAGATATGATGGCTTCGGTAGCAGTACTGGTAGGCGGTATTTTGATGAAGTTTTTCCAGATGTATTGGGTAGATGCTGTCTTAACCATGGCGATAGGCATTTATTTGATTTATATGGGCTATGATTTGCTGAAGGAATCCACAAAAGTGTTGATGTTGTTCACACCCAAATCTATTGAAGTACAAGAAATTGTGAATTCCATTTGTGAATTGGATGAAGTAAAGAATGTGCACCATGTACATATTTGGCAATTGAATGAAGAAGAAATCCACATGGAGGCCCATATTGATTTTGAAGAAGATATTCGACTTTCTGAGTTTGATACCATCTTGGAACGGATAGAAGAACATGTGTATCATCGCCATGGTATAAACCATGTGAACATACAGCCGGAATTTGATAAATGCGATTCCAAAAATATTATAGTCCAAGACTGATGGAAATCCACATAAAAACCTTTGAAGAATTGACCAAGGCAGAACTCTACGCGATTTTGGCTTTGCGTTGCGAAGTCTTTGTGGTGGAACAGCAGTGTGCCTATCAAGATTTGGATTATAAAGATCAAAAAGCGATTCATGTACTGGGAAAAAAAGAAGAAAAAGTAGTAGCCTATACACGAATGTTCAAGCCCGGTGATTATTTCGAAAATACAAGTATTGGACGAGTGGTGGTTGCCCAAAACGCTCGGCAATATGGCTTTGGAAAGGATATTATGGAAGCCTCTTTACAGGAAATCGAAGAAAACTTTCCTAGAGGAACCATTGAACTCTCTGCACAGACCTACCTAATAAAGTTTTATAGAGATTTAGGGTTTTTGGAACAAGGTGAAGGCTATTTGGAAGATGGTATTCCGCATGTGAGGATGATTAAAAATATAAATGACTACAGCTGAGAATGAAGAAAATCAGCAGTTTCTTTCAAATCTCTTTTTCTTAGAATATCCAAGACTTCAAATGCATCCAAATCAGGATTTCGTCGATTCAAAACCATTTCTTTGAAAGCTTTTATTGCTTGTTCAGGATTTAGATCAATAATGTCCGTTAAAAAATCATCTGCTGTTTTTGCAGATAAACCAAATGAGGATAGATATTCTTTTGGAAAATCTTTAATGTTGTTAGTAACAATGACATTAGCGTTGGTTTTTATGGCAGCAGCTAAAACATGACAATCTTTCTTGTCAGGTAAATCTAAACTCGAAATTAATCCAGAATAGTTGGAAACAAAAGCGTCTGGGAAAGCTAAATTGGCTTTAGAAATTCGTTTTGAAATTTCTTCTTTGGAAAGGCCTTTTCGCTCCATAACATTGGCCCATTCATCAAAAATATGTTCACTCCATTTAGGAGTATACAAATCATAATGGGCAAACCAAAAGAGTAAGTCTCTTATTTCAATAGGATAAATAACATTGGTATCCAGAACGCAGATAAAACGGACACTATGAATCATATAACCCTATTTCCTCATCAGATTGCATTACATCTATGATATGTTGTTTTTGGGTTGATTTCATTTTCTTCTTGTAATTCATTACATCCTCAAACTTGACTCTTCTGTGCTTTCCTACTTTGGTAAATTCTATTTTTCCTTCTTCTAAAAGTTTGACAAAATGAGGTCTTGAACAGCCTAAGATTTCAGCTGCTTTTTGGGTAGTGACTTCGGTGGCAATAGGAACTAAAGAAAAGGGCTTTCCTTTGCTCATTGCCTCAAGGATATCTCCAAGAAGCTTTAAAGCACTCAGAGGAATTTTAATACGTTCTTGAGTTTCTTCAATCTCAATTTCTGGATTGCTTGACTTTAATTCTTTTATTACAGATGCAAGAGCATCATAAGATTCAATAGCAATTTTTTGCTCTTCTTTTGATGGCTTATTGATATTTTTGAAGGTTTCCATGGTAGTATAAAAGTTGAACACACAATAATAAACGAAATAAACGAAATAAACTTATCTTTTCTGTGTTAAACTTTACTAAAACTAATGACAGTTGTTCATTATTAGAGAAAAGTTAGATTGAATTATCTATAATTTAATATTTCCCTACATTACACCTATGAACCACCTTCCCAAATCCAAACAAGACGAACTACAGCTGCTGGCACAAGAACTGTCTGCCCATAAATTGGTGGAAATGGTGATTCTCTTTGGTAGCTACGCCCGGGGCAATTGGGTAGAGGACCAATACGTGGAAAAAGGAGTCACCTACGAATACCGAAGCGATTTTGACATTCTCGTAGTACTCACCCATGAAGATTTAAAACAAAAATTCCGGATTGAGGACAAGGTAAAAGCAGAACTGATTGCTACTGGAAAAGTGACCACTCCGGTAAGCCTCATTTTTTATGGCATAAAGCAACTGAACGCCTCTTTGACCATGGGTAACTACTTTTTTAAGGACATTAAAGAAGAGGGTATAGTGCTCTACAATTCCGAAAAGTTTAAACTGGCCCAGCCTAAAAAACTCACCCCAGAACAGTACCGAAAAAAAGCACAAGACCATTTTGACCAATGGTTTGAGAGTGCGAATGATTTTCTTTTCCAGTTTCAATATGAATTTGACAACGAGAAATGGAATAATGCTGCTTTCCAACTTCACCAAGCCACGGAGCGGTATTACACCGCTATTTTGCTTGTGTTTACAGACTACCGCCCCAAAGACCATAACTTGGAAACTCTGGGCATAAAAGTAGGAATGTGCGACCCCCGCTTTGCGGTCTTCCCCAGAACCACGGATGAAGAAAAACACCGTTTTGAGCTCCTAAAACGGGCCTATATCGATGCCCGCTACAAAATGGATGAATATCAAATCACTAAAGTTGAGCTAGAGTATTTGGCGGAGCGAGTGAGAGAATTGAAAAGGTTGACCGAGACCATTTGCAAAACAAAGATTTTAGAGATAGTTAAAAATTGAAGGGTAAATAAACCAGAATGTATAAAGGCACTTGGTTAATGATAAAAGACGCAGATACCTACTGCGACCCAGTATTTATAGATTTTCAAGATGACCAGATTATCCATTTTGAACTCTTAGAAGAAACCAAAACTGGACATTTGGAGAAGAGACAGCACTTTACTGAAAAACTTTCTGAAACCAAGCATGAATTTATAAGTGAAAATCGTATTCGGAAGTATAGAATAGGGAAAACGGTAACCGTAATTAGCGATACTGAATCAATTTCAGAAGACACCGAATTTTCAACCGATTATGAAAGGATTGAACCCACCAAAACCAGTTTGACAACTAAAGAAATCCAAAAGTTGGAGTTTAAAATAGAATGGAATGGAGAAAAAAGCCATTTGATTTTTAATAAATACTTGGATAGCTCAACTATTCATAAGATAAACCAACGACTAAAAAGAGAAGGACGGAAATTTGTTTTAGAAGAACTTCAAGGGACTTATTTTGCATCGATTTATGACGATGGAAAACGAGAAACGTTAATAGGAATAGGAGAAATCGATATGAAAAAAGCTGTGCTGTTCGGTTTTCCAGAGAAACCATATCAAATTGTGGCGAAGTAGCAAAAATTTATCCAAAATCCTGCTGACCCACTATGGCCATAATTTGGACAATGTTGGCATTTACTTTAAAATAAATACTGTCCGATTTGTACACACATCTTCTATAACCTGGAACAATATGGTTCACCAAGGGATATTGGTTTGGATTCTTTACAATACGTTCAAAAGAATGTAGTAACTCGGACAGATAATGGTCTGCTTGTGCTTGACCAAATTTGGAAATCCCGTAAGTGTAGATTCGAACTAAATCGTCTTTTCCCTCTGGAGAAAGTTTATACTTGGTCATTTGAATCAGCCTCTTTTCGTATTGTTTTAAACAATTCGTTTGAGGTTAATTCAATAGGACCTTCGAAGGCCATTCTTTCTTCGGATCGTTTTAGTTTGGCCCGGAGCCATTCTATTTCAGTTTGCCTAAACCGTTCTTTGCGAATAAGGTCGTTCACCACTTCGCTCTTGCTGGAATATTCTTCACTTTCCACCAAAGATTTTAGCCATTCATCATTTGGTTTGGTAAGTGAAATACTTTGTCTGGCCATGTTAGAATAAATTCTTTGTGGTGTAAATATACATCAAAAACGAACCAATTGAAAATTAGATAGCTGGAGTTAGAAATATAAAAGCGGGTAACGGGCTAACTACTTATGTCAGGTTGAGCGCAGTCGAAACCTATTTAAAACTAGATGTTTAAAGACTTCTCGACTACGCTCGAAGTGACAGAACCTTCAAATTGACCTAAATAAACTCTTTAGCTACCCCAATCTCCTTCAAAAAAGCCAATTGCAAAATCAGATTAATAGGTTGTTCGGCCTTGTTCTTGCTTGAAAAGTGAACATGTCCTTCTCTCCCCAAATCTAAACCAGGGACTTCAATTTTTCCATGAAAACCCAAATGTTCTAGGAATCGGTTTTTAAGAAAATCTTCATCTAGTCCTTTTTCTGCCAAAAAAGAAAGTAGCTTTTGTCGGTTCACAAAAGTGATGTTACAGGAGACGAAGCGGTCATTCTCTTTTTGAATGTTAGTGACTAGGGCATACATCTGGGTTTTCTTTTTGGCATCAAATAGCCAGCCCTGTTTCAAA
>JBCCOJ010000235.1:0-5299 GCA_039025415.1 Bacteroidota bacterium
ATAAAACAAATTGATTTTGGCACGGGTTTTGATTTATTCAGAATGTGAATGCTCATGTCGATGTTACAAGGCTTGATTATCCTTAATTACGGAGTGGCATTTATGATTTGGTTGGTTAGTTAGTGAAAGGACGCCCTGCATTCAGGGCGTTTTTTTATTTAGACAAGGTTTGAGGTATCACTGCCTATGAAAAAGGTAGAATTCCAGTATCTAGCTTGCGCATTAGATATTACTCATTAATAAAAGATGAAATTGATTCGATAAGTTCTTTAGAGATTTCCCGGGAAAGCTCGTTATAAGATTTTGAATTTTCTAGCATATTGCCTTCAATTATAAAAAGTACGTGGTTCATGTTTTTTATAATCTTGAGTGTAGAATTCTTTGAAGCATTTTTTAACAGCGTCGCCTCTTCTTCTGAGACCTGTAAATCTTTTGTTCCATTAATTATTAATACAGGTATATCTAAATCTGAAATAACCACTGCTGGATCGTATTGCATCCAATTCATCATAAATGGCTGAATATCTGCCCGAAAAATGGAACCGAGTGCGATCGGGTAGTCCGTAGTTGTTTTGCCGGACTTTAGACTTTTAAAGGCTTTCTGGGTGCCTTCTACTAAAGTGGAGTCCATGGCTGCAATCTGATCAACGATTACATTATCTATTGATTGTCCTGCGCCAGCTAAAGAAATAAACCCATCGGCGTTATCTTTTACCGCTATCATTCCCACCAAACTACCTTGGCTGTGGCCGATGACATAAATTCCATCAAATTGACTTTCTTTTTTGAAATGTTCAATGACTGCCTTTGCGTCAGTCACAAAGTCATCAAAAGTAGTGTTGGGGTCAACATTTCTTGTCTTTATCTGCTTTACTACTCTTTTATCGTATCGGAATGTTGCAATATTATTTTCACTAAGACCGATTGCCAGTTTTTTTAGGCTATTATTTTGCATTAAATTTTGGTTGCCATTTCTATCGGTAGGTCCAGAGCCAGCAATAATTATTGCCAGTGGTAATGGTTTATTGCTTTCTGGAATAAGTAGCGTCCCATCGATATGTCGGTTAATCGAAATGTCTGTTGAAACACTTAGGCTGTCTTGAGCGAAGTAATGTTGACTGTTTAAAATCGTAAAAACAGCGTATAATAAGAATGTGATTCTTTTCATAATCAATGATGTTTGAATAGTAAATTTATAAAAGAATTTTAATTGATTCATCACAATCCGACCTTATCAATCACGTCAACTTACTTACTTTAAAAATATTTTCATGTAAAATTTTGCCTTTCAGACATGGTATTTCATCGATAAAAAGTGTTTATTTAACTATAAAAGTTAAAATAATATGCATTTCATCGATTTTTTATGTGTTTTGTCTTGATTATCCAGAAGACATTCTATATTTGAAATGTACTAAAATTAAGTTTTTAGTTCAATGGATTAATTAATTGATATTTGCCAGTGATAAGAATTAGAGACCCTAAATCTGCCACTTAAAGCAAATGACTTAAGCCGAGGTTGAGGGACCTCGGCTTTTTGTTTTTATCAGCTTTTGGTTTTATTAGAATGCATGTCTGAAACGAATTACCTATAATCCTTAATAATTAGCGTTTGGATTCTGAGAGTTGGTATTTTCTTTCCTTTTGAATATTTATGTTTGATTTTCTTGATTGTTTCTTGGCATACATTTCATTTCTTACATCCTATTTTAGATAAACAGTTTTAGCGTTTACAAACTCTAAAATTCCTTCTTTGGAAAGTTCTCTGCCATAACCAGATGCTTTGGTGCCTCCAAATGGCAGTCTAGGGTCTGATTTCACCATTTCGTTCACAAATAGGGCCCCATCTGGAATTTCAAAAATTCGCTCTTTTATGTATTTTTTATTTTCAGTGAAAATCATTGTGCCGAGACCAAATCTCGAATTAGCTAATAGTTTAAAGGCCTCTCCTTTGTCTGAGACTTTTGTTATTGCCGCTACTGGGCCAAAAGTTTCTTCATCAAAAACCGGCATCCCTGGCTTGACTTCAGTAATAACAGTAGGTTGGTAATATGCGTTCTTTTGGCTATTGCCATAGTGTATGTTTGCTCCCTTTGCAATACTGTCACTAACCTGGTTCTTTAAGGTTTCGGCTAAATAAGTTCTTGCAAGAATGGTAATATCAGTATCCTTATCGTTTGGGTCTCCTTCTTTAAGTGCTTTTATTTTGCTTGTAAACTTTTCTAAAAATTCTTCATAGATTGATTCTTCAACTATAAAGCGTTTCGCAGCAATACAACTTTGTCCAGTATTTTGCATTCTTGCATTAATGATAACATCGAGATATTTATTTAAATCGGCATCTTCGAGAACTACGCAGGCATTATTTCCTCCCAGCTCAAGAACACATTTTTTCAAATGCTTTCCTGCAATTTTCGCTACACTTTTACCCGCTTTTTCACTACCGGTAAGGGAAACTGCTTTAACGCGCTCATCTGCAATTACATCTTCGATGACATCGTGATTAATTAGGATTGTTTGAAAGCACCCCTTTGGGTATCCAGCTTTTTCAAAAGCATCTTCAATAATCAATGCACATCCTGTAACGTTGAGAGCATGTTTAAGAAGTGCAGTATTTCCAGCCGTTAGGGTTGGAACTGCAAATCGCATGACCTGCCAAAAAGGATAGTTCCACGGCATTATAGCCAGGATTGTCCCTAGCGGGTCATAACTAATAAAACTTTCTTCTGCCTCAGTGTCAATCATTTCATCAGACAAAAAGCGTTGCGCATTTTCTTTATAAAAATTACAAAGCCAAATACATTTTTCGATTTCAGACTTGCTTTGGGAAATTGGTTTACCCATTTCAGCTGTAATCAAATTTGCATAATCATCAATATTATCTTTCAAAATAATGATTAGATTTTCCAACAACTTCGCTCTGTCCTTTATAGGTTTGGTTCGCCAATCGTAAAACACATTTTCAGATAGACTTAAAATTGACTCAACCTGCTTTTCATTATGGAAATCATACTCGTTCAGCTTATTTTGATTATAAGGGTTTTTGGTTGTGATTTTTTTTGGCATTATTCTTTTTTATCTAAATTAATTGATTGTTTAAAGCTTTGTTAACGCAAAAGCTATGATTGTTAATGGATGCTAATATTTGATTCTGATTAAGGATAACATCGGATGAGTTAAGGATAATCACTTATATATTCGTAATTTGTAACTAACAGTAATCAAAAAATAATCATATCATGGGAAAAGAAAGTAGCGCACTACTTGGAATATTAGCTGGAACTGCAATTGGGGCAACCCTAGGCATATTATTTGCGCCTGATAAAGGAGAGGCTACGCGTAAGCGTATTGCCGATGAAACGGCGCATGCGAAGGAGGCATTAACAGAAAAAGCTTCACACTTAAGAGACAATGTAGTGACCACGATGTCTGCCAAAAAACAAACGCTAGACGAAAAAATGGAAAATTTGGTTTCTGATGCTAGCCATAAGGCAGAAGATATCATTACAACTTTAGAAAAAAAGTTAGCTGAATTAAAAGCAAAAAACAAAAACCTGCAAAAAAGTTCATAAAAAATGGGCTTATTCGATTCGTTAAACGAAACTACAGATAAAGCAACAGATATTGGCGAGGAGTACATTAATACTTCTCGCGAATATTTTAAGCTTAAATTATTTAAACAGCTAGCAACCACAGTAAGCTTTATAAGTAAATATATCATTTACGCTATGCTTACGATGTTGGTGCTTATCTTTATTTCTGTATCAGCTGCATTAGCCATTGGAAGAGCAATAGGCTCTCAAGCTTATGGTTTTTTGATTGTTGGTGGACTATTGTTGGTGCTGTTGATTATTGCGATTCTATTATCTAAAAAAATAGATGATTCAATAGTAAAAAAGTTATCCAAAAAATTCTTTTGAGCATGTATTCAAATTTCAAGGAAATTGATTATCACTTAGAACGATTAAGTATTGAACGCCAAATCGCTCGTGAAAAGTTGAAATTAGTAAAGGAAGACTACAAAGAGCACTTGAAACCACTCAGTTGGCTTCAGACCGGTCTAAAATTTGCCGGTAAATACGGTATTTACTATTTCATAAAAAGAATATTAAAATAGCATAATACGATAATTAAGCCGCAACATTTTCCAATCGTCTATTTTTTATAACTAGCTTACGGTATTCATTAGGTGAAATTTTGAATTTCTCTTTAAAAATTTTTGAAAAATAGCTTCTACTAGTAAAACCGATTGAATAAACCACTTGAGAAATATTTAAACCAGAGGTATCCAAAAGTTCTTTGGCTTTCTCTAGTCTTATGTGTCTTATATATTCTGTTACAGTTCTCTTGAATAAAAATTTGAAACCTTCCTGTAGCTTTGCTTGAGACAAGCCTGAACTTACTGAAAGGTCATTAAGTGTATAGTTTGGAGAAGGATTTTTGATAATATCCCTACTGATTTTTCTAATAATTTTTAACTCTCTTGTTGCTAAAGATGTAGGCAACGAAATACCCTTTTGTGATTTATCGTGTTGTTGTATATGAAATGATAATATTTCATAAACCAAAGCCTCCATTTTTAAAACCTTGGCCATTCCTACGCCCTTCAAATTATTAATTTTTTGAATGTAATCTCCAATTTTTAGATTGAAAGCCCCATGATGTGCGAATTGGTGCTTATGGTCGGTATCAACGAATATATCATGCAATCGTTGATTTAAAGACAGCACATTTGAGCTTTTCTTTCTTAGAAAGGATTCTCTCTCTAGTTGAATCATATTGATATGAAGACGAATATCCTTAGGGAAATGGATAAAATTTTCCTTTTGGTTCTTATTTGTAAATATTAACGAATGGAATTCATCAACCTTTCTTTCGGTTTTATCAACACCAAATCTGTGATAAAAAAAGCCTTTTAGCGAGTACATAAAACGAAGGGGATTGAATTCTGTAGATGTTGTTTTAATTACCACTTCATCAAAGAACTTTATTTTAAAATCCATGTAGTGTATTCCCCAGTCGAAGTTGGCATAATTAATTTCGCCATGTGCAAGTTCATTATTGATAAATAACTTATACTGGTTGTTAGAATTGCTTATTTCCCCGCCAAGTTGAGCTTGAATCAGTTTTAAATTATCAAGGGCGCTACTCGGGTTAATGTTAATTTCTATCATTGTTTAATTTTATTCCTGCAATTTACATTTTTAATAGACTGAAATGGTTAAAAGAGTGTTAGAGCTTAAAAAAAACTATTTGTAAAGTGTTGAAAAACAGATAGATTAAAATTTAATGATTAAAT
>JBCCOJ010000236.1:0-5296 GCA_039025415.1 Bacteroidota bacterium
TCATTTATAATCTCAAAGGAAACATTAGAAAGCATATAAACCAAGATACTATTTTTGTTTAAATGTAATATCTAAGCAGTCTATTGTCTATGAAGAAAATTACAGAAACCGAACGATTTTATTTGCGAGAGTTTATATTGAATGACGCCGAGCATTTTTTCAATATGAATAACGATGAGGATGTCATTCGCTTTACAAGTGATAAACCTTTTGAATCGTTAGAGGTCGCTCGTAATTTCTTGAATAATTATGATGCATATAAAAAGCATGGAATGGGCCGATGGGCAGTCTGCCTTAAATCAAGTGGTAAGTTTTTAGGCTGGTGCGGCTTAAAATATCACGCTAATAAAGATATAGTGGAGATAGGTTATCGCTTTTATCAGAAGCATTGGGGCAATGGTTACGCTACCGAAGCATGTAAGGCCTGCATTAATTACGGATTTGAAAACCTCAACTTAAAGACTATTTATGCTCATTCCCATATCAACAATTTAAACTCCCACAGGGTAGTGGTAAAATGTGAACTTTCGTTCGTTAAGTTTGAAAATTAGGATGAAATGCCAATTAAACTTTTTAAAATTGAGAGATAAAATCAGAAGGAAATTTTATTCTTTATCAATAGTAAATTTTAGAATATGAATAGAGCCTCTTTCATTAAGTCCTCTCTGCTTGGGAGTTTGGGATTCTCAATAGTCCCGAAATTCCTGCTTTCAGATTATAAATCAAAATTACCTTATGACGAACTTATCGGTAAAGGCAATCCCAGTCTTTTTGGCAGTAATTACAAACTTAGAAGAGAGGCGCATCTTGCATTTTCGGATTTGGATGTCATTGATGCCGGTGTCCCTCGACCCAATTCAGTTCTTAATCCGAAACATTTTGAAGATGGTGGATGTTTCAGAAAACTAAAATTATGGATGGACCAAAATTCTGAAAGTTTCGGTTTCTACTTGGTTTACACCAATAAAATAGGCCGTAAAGGCTTTAATTATGAACCTTGGCATTATAGCTACAGACCCCTTTCCCAAGAATACTTAAAGACTTACTGCCAATTCGACTTGAAAAAAATAATACTGAAAGAAAATCTAATGGGAGCCGAGCATTTTACAGAAAAGTTCGTCGAAGATTATTTAAAGCACAATATTTTAGATATAAATCCTGCTTTGCTCTAATGCATTAA
This sequence comes from Bacteroidota bacterium, assembly GCA_039025415.1. GTDB lineage: Bacteria > Bacteroidota > Bacteroidia > Flavobacteriales > Flavobacteriaceae > Psychroserpens. The sequence goes on from JBCCOJ010000236.1 coordinate 1,181, forward strand.
ATAACAACGCCCCATTAAGTGGGGCGCTGTCTTGACTAACTCAAATAATTGTCTTCTCCAAGACATTTATATTTTAATGGATTAAGACTTCAATCCATTGATATAGGTTACCACGTCTGTTGCATTAGACAATTTCGCCAATTTTGCAACGGTCATACCCTTATCAGACTTTACCTTTAGCTTAGCTCCGTGGTCTACTAAGACTTTTAAGATATCCACACGATTAAATTTTGCCGCATACATAGCTGGAGTCATGCCATTGGATTTCTCATTCACGTCGGTGCCTAAATCAATTAATTTTTTTACGGTTTCAATATCCCCCTTTACAATAGCCATGCAAAATGGACTAACTTTAACTTTAGCTACAACTTCAAAATTGTTGTCATTTGTAACTTCGTTTGTGGCATTTAAGGACGTCATTGAGAATCCAAATGCGATTGCGATAATAATTGCTGTTTTTTTCATGATGAAATAATTTAAAAATGATTAATTGTTTTTTGATTACACCAAATAGACGACTTCTTTTTACAATCGTTACAACAAAAATTTACTTATAATGAACATTTAACAATTTGGAAACAAATTTGTTAAGACCATCATAAATTTGAAATCTCGATTAACGGTTGCCTATCAGTTTGATTATAAAAACGTAAACAAGATTATTTGGAGTAGCGCATTATTGATTATGACACTAAAACTTCTTGAATCCAAATTTTTAGTCAGAATAAAAAACCATTAAAAAATCACGGTGAATTTAATGCACAAAAAGTCCAACCCACTTCATTATCTTTGAGTCAAACCAAAAACAAATGAACAAAAAAGTCATTCTAATGATATTGGACGGCTGGGGCTTATCCCCTGACCCAAAAGTTTCGGCAATTGATAATGCCAAAACACCGTTTATAGATTCACTTTATCACAATTATTCTAATGCCACCTTGCGCACAGATGGCTTACATGTTGGCCTGCCAGAAGGACAAATGGGTAATAGCGAGGTTGGCCATACTAATTTGGGTGCAGGTCGAATTGTTTATCAAGACCTAGTGAAAATTAATTTAGCGGTTAAGAATGATACTTTAAAGGACGAACAAGTACTTAAAGAGGCCTTCACTTATGCTAAAGCAAATGGTAAATCGGTGCATTTCTTGGGGTTATTGAGTGATGGTGGGGTACATTCACATATTGACCATCTTTACGGCTTAGTTGACGCCGCTGCACATTACGGGATTGAGAAATCTTATGTTCACGCCTTTACAGATGGACGTGACGTTGACCCTAAATCAGGTTTTGGTTTCGTAACATCCCTTGAAGAATACATTAAAGACACCAATACAAAAATTGCCTCAATCACAGGGCGGTACTATGCCATGGATAGGGACAAACGTTGGGAGAGAATCAAACTTGCTTACGATGCTATTGTCAATGGTGAAGGTGAGCCCAGTAAAAACCCAACCGAGACCATTGATAAATTTTACAATGAAGATATTACCGATGAATTTATCAAGCCAATTATTGTTGTTGATGAAAATGACGAACCCGTAGCAAAAGTCTCAAAAGGAGATGTTGTTATATTTTTCAATTTCAGAACAGATAGAGGTCGGGAATTGACACAAGTACTTTCACAACGCGATTTTCATGAGTTCGGAATGCAGAAATTAGATTTACACTATGTCACCATGACAATGTATGATGAATCCTTTAACAATATTCAAGTGGTTTACAGTAAAGATAATTTAACTGAAACCCTAGGCGAAGTTTTGGAAAAACATAAAAAAAGCCAAATTAGAATTGCAGAGACAGAAAAATACCCGCATGTTACATTTTTCTTTTCCGGTGGTAGGGAAACTCCATTTGAAGGCGAGACCCGTATAATGAAAGATTCCCCTAAGGTGGCCACTTACGACCTAAAGCCAGAAATGAGCGCCTTTGAACTCACAGATGCGCTAATTCCAGAGTTAAAGAAAGGTGAAGTTGACTTTGTCTGTCTTAATTTTGCCAACGGCGATATGGTTGGTCATACCGGCGACATGGACGCTGCCATAAAGGCTTGCGAAGCAGTTGATCAATGCGTAAAAGAAGTAATTGAAGTGGCATTGGATAATGATTACACTACCATATTAATTGCAGACCATGGTAATTGTGAAACTATGATTAATCCCGATGGAACCCCAAATACCGCTCATACGACCAATCCTGTCCCAGTAATTCTTATCAAGAACGAAAAAACAGTAATCAAGGATGGTATTTTAGGTGATATCGCCCCAACAATATTGAAATTAATGGGGATTGAACAACCAGAATCTATGACACAAAGTCCTTTGGTTTGATATTTAAGTTTAGTTGAATTTTTTAATTTTGATAAATAAGAATTAGACGATGAACTTCTTAGAAAAAATGGTCATTGCGGTAGATTTTGATGGTACCATTGTAGAAGATGCCTACCCAAGAATTGGTAAGCCAAGAATTTTTGCCTTTGAGACCATGAAACGACTTCAAAAAGATGGCCATAGACTCATACTCTGGACTTACAGAAGCGGTATAAAACTGGAGGAGGCCGTTGAGTTTTGCAAAGAAAATGGCATCAACTTTTATGCAGTAAACAACAGTTTTCCTGAAGAGCAGTTTAATGGGGATGTAAGCCGAAAAATCCATGCTGATTTATTTATTGATGACCGAAATATTGGCGGTGTTCTAGGCTGGGGCGAAATTTATCAAATGATTACCAATGAATCTCCCCGAAGCTCTCAGAAAAAACCAAAAAAAGGACTTTTTTCATTTTTAAAAAAGTGAAACCCCATCAAGGCCTAAATAAATAATCAATTTTTAAGTTCTACAACAACTGATACTCAACAAAACATTTCATTCCTTAAAAAAAAGATTGCCTCATTTCTCCTCATTGAATAATCTGTTTTCAAAACTTCTATACCCTTATTAAATGTCTATCTTTGCGGATATTTTTTCAAAATGATAATCGCAAAAACAAGGGAAGAAATTGAATTGATGCGCCAAAGCGCTCTTATTGTTTCTAAAACATTGGGCATGCTGGCCAATGAGACCAAAGAAGGTGTTACCACTAATCATTTAGACGCTCTTGCTGAAGAATTTATTCGAGACAACGGAGCCCTCCCAGGATTTAAGGGATTGTACGATTGCCCTTCCACTTTACTGTGTAGTGTAAACGATGCCGTTGTTCATGGTTTACCAACTGATAGGCAACTAGAAAATGGTGATATTGTCTCAATAGATTGTGGAGCGCTTATGAACGAATTCTACGGTGACCATGCCTATACTTTTGAAATAGGGGAGGTTGATGAAGACACTAAAAAGCTGATTAAAATAACCAAGGAATCGCTTTATATTGGTATCAGGGAATTCAAAATTGGAAATCGAGTAGGTGATGTGGGCTATGCCATTCAAAAGTATTGTGAAGACGAAGGATACGGTGTTGTGAGGGAATTGGTTGGGCATGGTCTAGGTCGAAAAATGCACGAAGACCCAGAAATGCCAAATTATGGGAGGCGCGGTCGTGGCAAGAAGTTTATTGAGGGTATGGTTGTGGCCATAGAGCCCATGATAAACGGTGGTACACATCGCGTCAAACAGCTAAAGGATGGATGGACCATCGTAACCTTAGACGGCAAACCCAGTGTACATTTTGAACATGACGTGGCCATAATTGATGGTAAACCTGAAATTTTATCAACTTTTAAGTACGTTCACGATGCTTTGGGGATTGAAAGTGATGAGGAAGATGAGTTTAAACTTAATTCGAGTATTTAAATCTTAATTTTATAAAATAGTCATTGACCTAATTTCAAATACTTGGTTTCAATATTTATCAAATTGAGAACCTCTTCAAAAAATATTTTGTGAACAGACAAAAATATACTCCTACCAACCCATTATTACAACTTTAGTATCTCTTACTGGGTTACACCAAATTTATATTGTTATGAAACCTAAAACTATACTAATTTTTATTTTATCATTAATATTCAATCTCGGCCATTCTCAGGATAGCATAAAAACTGAACTTTTTTTGGAATATAAAGTATCCTATAATTTAGGGAAACCTTTGACTAAAAAGGGTTACGTATTTAAACATAACAACAATAA
>JBCCOJ010000237.1:0-5276 GCA_039025415.1 Bacteroidota bacterium
CCTTCGGCCAGTTGACGTCTGGCCTAAGGACTGCTGGCAGACTCCGAACAAAAAATTTGAAGGATTTAGGTGCTTTCATAAGCTAAATGTCGCATATTTCGATTATAAAGCCAAACGTATTTTAATTGTTTAAGCATTCGTATTAATTTATATTTGTATCCCTTACGTATTGAAATCCACCTAATCCAATCAAACCATGGTAAAGAAAGAGCAAATAACCTTTGATGTGCTTATAGAAATTCCAAAAGGAAGCAGAAATAAGTATGAATATGACTTTACGCTACACAAAATTCGTTTCGATCGTATGTTGTTTTCTTCAATGATGTATCCTGGTGATTACGGTTTCATTCCAGAGACCCTTGCCTTGGATAAGGATCCACTTGATGTTTTAGTTCTTGGAGCGGAGCCCACGTATCCAATGGTGGTAATGGAGGTTAGACCGATTGGTGTATTTCACATGACAGATGAAAAAGGTCCGGATGAGAAAATTATTTGTGTCCCGGTTTCAGACCCTATCTGGAGTAAAAATAAGGATATTTCAGACTTGAATCCACATCGTTTAAAGGAGATAGAGCATTTTTTTCAGGTTTATAAAGATTTAGAAGAAAAGAAAGTTGATGTTGGCGGTTGGGGAGATTCTAAAGAGGCCGTAAAAATCTATCACGAATGTGTTGAACGCTATAATACTAGCTCACATAAGAAAAATAGAAGTTTCACCATTTAAGGGTGTTTTTTAAAGTAATTCTAAGTCAATAATACCTAAAGTATATTGGCTTTTTTTGTTTTATTAGATTTCACTACTTTTGCCCATCATTTTAATAAAATAATTCAAATTTTTTATGGAATCATTAATGATTTATGTGCCGATAATACTGTCTATTCTTGGCTTGATTTATATGGCTATCAAGCGTTCTTGGGTAATGAATCAAGATGCAGGCGATGGTAAAATGAAAGAAATTTCAGAACATATATACGTTGGCGCATTGGCTTTTCTTAAAGCTGAATATAAACTCTTAACATTTTTTGTTATCGGTGCCAGTTTGGCTTTGGCTGGTGTGGCTGCGGTTGTTGAGTCTACAAGCTATTTGATTATAGTTGCTTTTATCATTGGTGCTGTTTTTTCGGCAGTAGCAGGTAATATAGGTATGCGAATTGCTACAAAGACCAATGTTAGAACAACCCAGGCCGCAAAAACAAGTTTACCAAAAGCGTTGAATATTTCATTTGGTGGTGGTACGGTAATGGGACTTGGGGTAGCTGGTTTAGCTGTTTTGGGCCTAACCGCATTTTTCATACTATTTTATCAGCTGTTTATGGATGGCTCTTGGACCAACACTACAGATATGACCTTAGTTCTGGAAACTCTCGCCGGCTTCTCACTTGGCGCAGAATCCATTGCATTATTTGCTAGAGTTGGTGGCGGTATTTACACCAAGGCGGCAGACGTTGGCGCAGACTTAGTGGGTAAGGTAGAGGCAGGAATTCCAGAGGATGACCCTCGAAACCCTGCAACAATCGCAGATAACGTAGGTGATAATGTTGGTGATGTAGCCGGTATGGGTGCAGATTTATTTGGATCGTATGTTGCAACAGTTTTGGCGGCGATGGTGCTAGGTAATTATATCATTAAAGATATGGGCGGTAGTATCGTTGATGGATTTGGAGGTATAGGTACTATATTATTACCAATGGCTATTGCAGGTGCTGGTATAATTATTTCCATAATTGGGACCTTCTTGGTTAAGATTTCATCAAATGATGCAAAAGAAGCACAAGTTCAAAAAGCCTTGAATATTGGTAATTGGACCTCGATAGTGCTTGTTGCTCTAGCTTGTTTTGGCTTAGTAACCTGGATGCTACCAGAAACCATGAAAATGGAGTTTTTTGGTGAAGGCCTCAAAGAAATATCATCAATGCGTGTATTTTACGCAACTTTAGTTGGTTTAGTTGTTGGTGGTGCTATTTCTTCCTTCACAGAATATTACACCGGCTTAGGGAAAAAGCCAATTTTAAATATAGTGCAACAATCTAGCACTGGTGCTGCAACAAACATTATTGCTGGTTTGGCAACGGGAATGATTTCTACTTTTAGTTCGGTTTTGCTTTTTGCTGTTGCAATTTGGGCGTCTTACGCATTTGCAGGTTTCTACGGTGTAGCAATGGCGGCCTCTGCCATGATGGCTACCACTGCAATGCAATTGGCAATTGATGCCTTTGGCCCAATTGCTGACAACGCGGGGGGCATTGCCGAAATGAGCGAACAAGAACCAATTGTAAGAGAGCGAACGGATATTTTGGATTCTGTTGGTAACACCACCGCCGCTACGGGTAAAGGTTTTGCAATCGCCTCTGCAGCGCTTACCGCGCTTGCTTTATTTGCAGCCTACGTCACCTTCACTGATATTGATGGAATAAATATTTTCAAAGCTCCAGTATTATCTATGTTATTTGTTGGTGGTATGGTGCCAGTAGTGTTTTCTGCGTTGGCGATGAGTTCAGTTGGTAAAGCTGCTATGGAAATGGTAGAGGAAGTCCGCCGTCAGTTCAAGGAAATTCCAGGTATTATGGAAGGAACTGGAAAACCAGAATACGATAAATGTGTTGATATATCGACTAAGGCTTCGTTAAAGCAAATGTTATTACCGGGTATTTTAACCATTGGATTTCCTATAGTAATCGTTTTGATAGGTATTTTGATATACCCAGATAATTATAAACTTGTTGCTGAAATGCTTGGTGGCTACATGGCAGGTGTATCTGTAAGTGGTGTGCTTTGGGCAATTTTCCAAAACAATGCTGGTGGTGCATGGGACAATGCAAAAAAATCATTTGAAGCAGGAGTAGAGATCAATGGTAAAATGACCTACAAGGGTTCTGATGCACACAAGGCGGCAGTTACGGGAGATACAGTGGGTGATCCTTTTAAGGATACTTCTGGTCCATCGATGAATATATTAATCAAGCTTACCTGTTTAATTGGATTGGTAATTGCTCCTATTTTAGGAGGGCATACTGACGAAGGTCTTGCTAATGGCAATGAGGTGGAAGTCATAAAGGAAATTTCTGTTGAAACCAATACTGGAGAAGATGTATCAGAAGGTGTAGCTACCGCAAAAGTTACCACTAAGAAGCGAATTGGAGATAATGAAACTCAAATTATAGAGAAAAATTTTGAAGGTAGTTTAGAAGAGGTTACAGAAAAAGCCACTGCTTATGCCATAGAGCAAAAAGCCAATAACTAGAAGAATTTTAATTTTGGTTCAAAGCCGCGATTTCTGGATTAAGAAATCGCGGCTTTTTTTGTTATTTTCATCAATATAAAGTACAATATGAACTGGTTTACCAAAGACCCTTTACAACTTATTACATTTAACAGCTATGGAACTGATAATCATCTGTACGTTCGTGGCCGCGCTTTGGAAGATGAAACCATTGATTTGGAACAGAAGGGACTCTGGGGACTATTTGTAAATTCATGGAAACGTTTTGAAAGTGACGAAATTAAAAATGTAGCTTTAAAGCTAAAATTTCCGAATGGGAAAACTATAACATCAATAACAGATAATCACGGCTATTTTAAGTTTGATGAGAAACTTTCCAATTTAAAATCCATGACCAATTCTGAAGGATGGTTAAAATTTGAAGTAGCCTACGATGATAAAAACATAAAAAGAACCATCCAAAATGAAAATAGATTTCTTGGAGAAGTCCTTATCCCTTCGACCAATGCTGAATTCGGCGTAATAAGTGATGTCGATGATACCATTCTACATACAGGAGTTGTATCTACTTTAAAATGGCGGGTGCTTTTCAACACAATTTTTACTAGTGCAGGGAAGAGGCTTCCTTTGGAGGGTGCTGCCGAGTTTTATCAATTGCTACATCGTGGAAAGTCTGGCGATAATGCAAATCCGATATTTTATGTAAGTCATAGTCCTTGGAATTTATATCGATATTTGGACTTTTTCCTCAAGAAAAATAATTTCCCGAAGGGACCGATTTTACTGCGAAGTTTTAAAACAATTTTCACTCGTAAATCAAGGCAGGGTCAACCACAAAAACAGAAAGAAATAATTGATATTTTAAACACTTATCCAGAATCTAAATTTATTCTAATTGGTGATGGCGGTGAGCATGACGCAGACATCTATATCGATATCTCAAAAGAATTCCCAAATCAAGTAATTGCAATTTATCTCAGAAGCGTTAACCATAAGAAAAAGATGGATCGCATTGAGGGACTTTTAAAAAACTATAATCTAATTCCAATATTAATGGTGGAAAGTAGCCAACAAGCTATAGAACATGCTCGAATTAATGGATTTGTAAAAAATCAAAAACAATCGAGCAATTCAGAATAAATTAATTAAAGAAAATGCCGCTGTTCTAGAGAGGAAATTTTAGAAGTATTTACAACCTAAACGTAACCTGAAGTGAGTGTACCCAATGGTTGTTGTCAAATTGACGATTGTTATTGTTAAATGCAAATTTACCTGCTCCCTGTATTTTAACACCTATGGTTCTTGTTCTATTAACCCAAAAATTCACACCACCCATTACGTTTGCTGCAGTATTGAACTCGTCAATAGTAAAAATTCCGATACCTGTGCCTATGTATAAGTCAACCCAATCAGCATCGTATATATAGTCTGAAAAATAGAATTTAAGATTTGAGTTTGTGGCAAAATAAAAAATATCTTCAGTTAGAATGCCATTATCTAAAAACTGCCCTTCATCAAAGCCATTAAGAATAATATCTTGCTCAAAAGATAAAAAATCTAGCCATCTAAATTCAATACCAACCATTAATGGATTCTTAAATGAGAACTCATCCAATCTTTCCACCGGATTTTGGGTTCCTAAACTTCCAAGCATATTCACTCCAACGCTCAAAACCCAACTATCTAACCTTTTACGATAAGCTTCTTTGGTGAGACTACCTTGGCTGTAGCCAATGCATCCAAGCAAAAAAACAACAACAAGCAGAGAGTTTTTCATTTCTTGAGTTTGGATCAAAAATAGATAATTAGATTAAATTACAAAATAAAAATAGACGAACTTTTAGTAAAAAGCTTATTTTCAAAAATATGCTTCCTATAACTTGAACTAAAAAAGAATAAATTAAATCTTTTTTGTAAGGATAAAATCGAGCGTTTAATTTTAAAAACTGTGCTTCCAAACCATGCATATCTTAGTTTAAAGGCAAAACATTTTACCCTTAATTTTTGATTAAATGTCGTATTTCCTTGAAATTTTTTATTTGAAATATAATTAAA
>JBCCOJ010000238.1:0-5258 GCA_039025415.1 Bacteroidota bacterium
AAAACCCAAAAATCTATTTAGATGATAATGATTAAAGGAGGTGAAAAAACCTTTAATTGAGAATTAACATTAAATTATTTGGTTTTTCATTATCTTAGAAATAAAATAGAAATGACACCACGATTAGATAGGGCTTTATCGAAATTGTATAAAGCGTTTCATAATGATGAACTTCATCCCGAGTGTTGCAGGAAATGCGCTGTGGGAAATATTTGTGATAATACCGATACTTGGAAACATCTGACTCCCGTACACGGATCGCTAAAATTAAGCTATGTAGGGTTGGTCAATCAGAATTTTGGAAAACGAATTCACGGTTACACGCCACTAGAACTACTTCAAATTGAAGCCCAATTTCTCAAGGGCTGCGGTTATTCTGGCCCGATTGACCGAAATTGCATAAAACCGGAAAATCCAAAGGATAAGGACAATCTCTTTAATGGACTGTGCCATGTTGTTAGCTATCTGTGTAGGCTAGACAACGTTCCTAATGTTATGGATTACACCAAATTGTTCGAGGTTGAGAATAATAGACCTAAATACGAACTGGTTCTTTCGTAAAGCTAGTTCACAAAACAAAAGAAACGCCGATATTTAAAAATATCGGCGTTTCTATTTTATTATAGAACTTGATTATTACATTCTCTAGCCACCAAAGTCATCGAATCTAATATGTTCATCTGGGATACCAAAATCCTCACCCATTTTCTGAACCGCCTGGTTCATTAATGGTGGGCCACAGAAGTATAACTCGATGTCTTCTGGGGTTTCGTGATGATTTAGGTAATTATCAATTACACAATTGTGTATAAACCCAACAAAGCCATCCCCTTCTTCATCATTCAAATCCTTTTTTACTTTCCAATTATCTTCTTCCAAAGGTTCAGATAAGGCCATATAGAATTTAAAGTTCGGGAAGTCTTTCTCTAAATCTCTAAAATGGTCGATATAGAATAGCTCGCGTTTTGATCGTCCACCATACCAATAGGTTACTTTTCTTCCAGTTTCAAGTGTCTTGAAAAGGTGATATAAGTGTGAGCGCATTGGTGCCATTCCTGCACCACCACCTACGTATAGCATTTCACTTTCAGACTCATTGATAAAGAACTCACCGTAAGGTCCTGAAATGGTTACCTTATCGCCCGGTTTTTGAGCAAAAATATATGATGATGCAATTCCCGGATTAACATCCATCCAAGCGTTTTTATTTCTATCCCATGGTGGGGTAGCAATACGAACGTTCAACATGATTTCTCGACCCTCAGCAGGATATGAAGCCATAGAATAGGCTCTTTCAACCGTTTCATTATTTTTCATAACTAATGGCCACAATCCAAACTTATCCCACTCAGCTTTAAATTTATCAGGAGTATCGTGCTCTTCAGGGTGAGCAGTAATATCAATATCCCCGTATTTTATTTCGCATTGTGGTATTTCAATTTGAATATAGCCTCCTGCTTTATAATTCATTTCCTCAGGAATTTCTACAACGAACTCCTTTATAAAAGATGCCACATTATAGTTTCTTACGACGGTTGCTTCCCATTTCTTAATTCCAAAGACTTCTTCAGGAATGGTGATTTCCATGTCCTGCTTCACTTTTACCTGACAAGATAAACGTGCTCCATCCTTTAGTTCTTTTCTACTAAAATGAGGTGTTTCTGTAGGCAATGCCTCGCCTCCTCCTTCGAGTACATGGCATTCGCATTGGATACAAGTACCACCGCCACCGCATGCCGATGGTAAGAATATTTTATTTGACCCCAAGGTCGATAATAAAGTCCCTCCAGAGGCCACTTGAATCTCTTTTTCGCCGTTAATTTTAATGGTCACAGGACCAGAGGGCGATAATTTCTGCTTTACAAATAATAAGAGGCTAACCAATAGGAGCGTAATCAATAAAAACGCCGCTACTGTAGCTAGCACTGTTCCAAAAGTTCCTTCAATTACTAACATCATCTTTACTCAATTATTTTAGTGTTATCTGCTAAATCCTTTTTCTCTTCTTTTACTTCCTCAATGGGATTTTGTAGTTCAACCTGTTCAGAAGTTTCCTCAGCAGGAGCTTCATCTCCTCCAGTCAACATACCACCGAAACTCAAAAATCCAATGCCCATGAGACCGGTAATTATAAACGTGATACCCAATCCACGAAGTGGACCTGGCACATTACTGTATCTTATCTTTTCGCGTATCGCTGCTATGGATAATATAGCCAAGAACCAACCGATTCCAGAAGAAATACCATAATTTACAGCAAGACCAAACGTTGCTATTTCACGAGATTGCATGAATAATGAACCACCGAGTATTGCACAGTTCACTGCAATAAGTGGTAGAAATATACCAAGTGAATTGTAAAGTGATGGTGAAAATTTTTCAACCACAATCTCTACCAGTTGAACCATTGTTGCTATGGTTGCAATAAACATTATAAATGAAAGAAAGCTCAAATCCAAATCGGCCGTACCTTCAACACCAGTCCACTTTAGAGCTCCTGGTTGTAGTATATAAACATCTAATAGCCAGTTTAACGGTACCGTAATTGCCAAGACAAATATTACGGCAGCACCTAAACCTACAGCGGTCGACACCTTTTTAGATACCGCTAAATAAGAGCACATTCCTAAGAATACGGCAAAAACCATATTATCTATAAAAATGGATTTGAAAAAAAGTTCAATGTGTTCTATCATCTTATTTTAACTTAGTTCCTGACTATTTTCAGGATGATTTTTTACTTGGATTTGATTCTGGATAATTTCTATTAAATCCTTTTTTAATCCTCTATTAAATCTTTATTTCTACTTCTCTGAACCCAAATAATGAGTCCGACAATTATTAATGCCATTGGTGGCATCAACATAAAACCATTATTCTCATAACCAATTGAATAAACACCAGTCTTTTCAATAGGGTCTCCTAAAACGGGAATACCAAATAAGGTTCCAGACCCCAATAATTCCCTAAAGAAACCAACTGCCAACAAAATAATGGCATAACCAAAAGCATTACCAACGCCATCTAAAAAGGACCGCCATAAACCATTACCTAAAGCAAAAGCCTCAAAACGTCCCATGATTATACAATTAGTTATAATCAGACCAACAAATACCGAAAGTGTCTTACTCAATTCATAGGCGAATGCTTTAAGAACTTGGTCAACAATAATCACCAGTGTCGCCACAACAATTAGTTGGACAATAATCCTAATTTTTGATGGGATTATGTTTCGCATTGCAGATATCACCACATTACCAACACCCATAACAAATAGCACCGCAATACCCATTACTAATGAAGCTTTGAGTTCTGCTGTAATTGCCAAAGCCGAACAGATACCTAACACCTGAATGGTTATGGGATTATTGTCCGTTAACGGATCAGTAATTAATTTTGCATCCTTTTTTGAAAGTAGTCCCATTTTAGTTCAATTGAGAGTTTTTATTTTTGAAATAAGGTACGTATAATCCTAAATCTGCTTTAATCATAGCAGTTACACCGTCACCAGTTATAGTTGAACCCGCAATGGCATCAACTTCATAATCAGTTTTGTCGTCATTTTTAGGGTCATTATTGCCTTTGGCTACCTTAATGCCCTTAAATACTCCATTTGAAGTCAGCAGGTGCTCACCGTAAAAATCATCCATAAAATAACGTTGCTTGATATTGGCGCCTAAACCTGGTGTCTCTCCCGCATGGTCAAAAAAGGTACCCCTAACAATCATTTCCTCATCAACGGCAACAAAGCCCCAGATGGCGTCCCAAAGGCCCTTACCGTAAATAGGCGCAACATATATTGACTTACCCTCACGCTCACCTACAAAAAGTGGTAATTTTCTCGGGTTTCCTTTCTTAGCTTCAGCTTGCTGCGTCTTTACATCAATCAAATAAGGCTCTTCACCATCATTTTCTGCCATGTATTCTTCCCTAGTTTGAGTTTTGATGATTTTACCATCTTGATATTCCAAAACTAATTGCTCTTTTACTTTTTCCTTAAATATATCAGCAACTTCATTAGGAGGTATAAATTCAACTGAGGTTTCACTATTATTATTGTACCCCATTGCGTAAAGAATATTTTGTTGCTTTTCTATACGCTCATTTTCAGTAATCATTGGCTTCAACGAAGATGCGGTATAAGCCAATAGTGAACCCACTACCAGTACCATGGCAACGGCAAAAATTACGGTATATATATTTTTATCTGTTTTCTTTTCCATATCAAAAATCTTTAAACCTTGTAATTATTTATGCTGCTGCTAACTTAGCACGTTTCATTCTCTTCTTAACGTTTGCTTGTACCACGTAATGGTCAATTGTAGGTGCAAATACATTCATTAATAGAATTGCTAAGAAAACACCTTCTGGGTATGCTGGGTTGAATACCCTAATCATTATAGATATAAATCCTATTAGGAATCCATAAATCCATTTTCCGCGATTGGTTTGCGATGCAGTTACAGGATCAGTTGCCATATAAACTGCTCCAAACAATATACTTCCGATGATTAAATGCTGCCAAAAAGGTACACTCATCAAACCGTAAAATTTACTGCTTTCACCAATCCAACCAGCATCTACAACACCGTTGAATATTAGACCCATAGCTAAGGCTCCTAAAACTGCACTCAAAATAATTCTCCAACTTGCAATCTTCGAAAAGATTAAAAATGCAGCACCTATAATAATTAAAAATTTAGAGGTTTCTCCAACAGAGCCTGGAATCAATCCCCAAAACATATCCGCATAACTGTATGCTACCTCTTGACTTTGAGCGTAACTTCCTAAAATGGTCTCTCCAGAAATTGCATCTAGATTCGCACCGCCGGCAATCATGTTATCTCTTTCGACTGCACCATGTACCCAGACTTTATCTCCAGACATCCAAGTAGGATATGCAAAAAACAAAAATGCACGTATTGTAAGTGCTACGTTTAAGATATTCATTCCTGTTCCACCAAAAACCTCTTTCACAATAACAACACCAAATGCAACAGCCACTGCCAACATCCATAGTGGGATATCAACAGGAACAATTAATGGCACTAACATACCTGTAACTAGGTAACCTTCTTCAACCTCGTGGCCTTTAATTACTGCGAAAATGAATTCAATTATAAGACCAACACCATAAGAGACTATAACCAGAGGAAGCACCGTCCATAGACCAATTACCAAATTATCCCAACTCCAGAAAGTGGAGGCGAAAAATCCGGAAGAAGCTTCAATCTCACCTAAAGCGAGGTAATGCTGAT
>JBCCOJ010000239.1:0-5227 GCA_039025415.1 Bacteroidota bacterium
CTTTTTTAATTTCTGAACATTTTCGTTTGGACATAGAATTTGCCTGTAAGAATAGGACGAAAGAGAGTTTCTAGATTTTAATAAATCACTCTTTTTAACTGAATTTATTTTTTTAATGTAACTAACCATTAGATGTGTTCAATATTAAATGCATTCTTTATTTCTAATTCCTGCCTCTTTAAGAATTCTATAAATTCTGACTGCATAGATGAGAAGTCTTCGTCTAATTGGCTTGTATGTTCAAATGTCTCTTCATTAATGACAAATTGTGGTTGAAATGGTATTGTCCTTTTCACTGTTTTGACCTCATAACCTATATTTTGAATTTCTTTGATGAATACTTCGTAATCTTTTTCTAGAATATCTCTTTCATCAAATTTTGGTTTATAAGCGATTATTACAGTCGTAGCGACACCTGTTTCTCCGAAAGTATTTGCTGGTAAATCAAATAGACCAACTATTCGCATTCTTTCAATTAACCAAGCTCGTACATTTTCCCATTCTTTTATTGAAGCAATCGAATTTGATAGCACAATTCCCATTCTTCCACCATCTTCCAATAGTTTATATGCATTTTCCAAGAAGATTGCTCCCATATCCATTGACTTTGGAAGAGTTATTTTACCGGTCGAAGTTGGTGTCGGTTTTATTTTATAGGTTTCATATAAGTCAATAGTTTCTTTTGGAATATCCCATTTGCCTTTTGCTCCTGTTTTCAAATCTCTACCTTTCCCAAATGGTGGATTAGTTGCAATTAATTTGAATTTTTTTAAATCTTTATCTGTATCGTCTTTATGATTCCAAGTATCTGATTCATAGTTTTTGGTATTGAAATTTCCAACTTTCATCACGCTACCATCGGCTAACATCTTTTGAGTTATGGAATTCATATTTTCTAACACAGCACCACCATCTCCATTTAAAACTAAATTTAATTCTGCTAGTTTCAAATTATTGTTTTCAATATCAAAACCATAGTAATGGCTTGCGTTCGGTGGATATTCTTCATCTTTTCGATGTGCGTGTCTGAAAGCCATTGCAGGAAAATCACAAATACCACAACAAGGGTCGCATAATTCTTCTCCTTTAATTGGATTCAGCATCTGAATAATGGCTTTTACAACTGGGATAGGTGTAAAAAATTGGCCTTTGTCAGCTTTTTGCTTTTCGTCTCCAAAATTGTTGAATATAATTTGGTTAAAACTTTCGTTTTTTGCCTTTAATATTGCCCTTTTTTGAAGAGATTCAACTAACGCGATTAAAAAACGTTCTTCATTTGCGTTAGATGGTTTTAGTGTTGTATCGTATGAGAAATAGGGTTTTGAGAGAACGTTGACATACTCTCTTTTTGCATCCTTGTAAAGTTTGTCTATACGTGTTCTAAATGATTTTTCTCCTAAACCGTCTGATTTTTTTTCTTTTGGTTCTATGTAAAATTTTAATGTTGATTTATCCCTTTTACTCCTTTTTTCATCAAATACTTTTAACGTTAAAAACTCTACTATTAAATCTCTTTCTGAATGTTTAGGTTTTTCCCTATCGGCAATTCTTTTTAATTCAGCAAGAAATTCTTCAAAAGCAACTTCGTCAATCGCATCTAGTGCAGAAGTTGTTAATTTGGTAACATCAGATATACTTTTGTTGTTGTCTTGAAAGTTTTTATAAGTAGGAAAATCAAGTATAAAATCTCTCTTGTCAAAATTTAAATTGACTAGCCCTGAATCAGATAATTCTATAGCTTCATCAAAACGTCTGATAGGTGAATTTCCAATTTTTTTGAAAATTAGTACATCAGGTTTGTCATCGAAATAAACGCCAAAGACTCTTTCCTTTGATTCATTTTCAGCTAGAGCAGGTCTTAATTGATTCTCTATTGCACTTTCGAGAGTTTTGTTGTTTTTTTTGGTTTCAAATACAACAAGATAATTCTGCCTTAATTTCTTAAAATTCTTGTTAGCCTTTGCTTCTTCGTAAATAGGAAGCCAGTCCTTATTTTTAAATGCAACTATATCTGGTTTAAGAGATTTTCCTTTATTTCCTTTCGGAATATTGAATTCAATGCAAAGTATTTCTTTTGGAAAATATCCACTATTTACTAGAGCGTAAACAAATCGTGTTCTAATATATTCTTCGCTTAAATTTCCATTTGAACCTCGTGTTTTAGCTTTTGATGCGAATGAAACTACTCCTAATTCTTTTTCGTGAAAAAACTTATCAATAAATTTAAGCTCATTGTATTTTATATCAAAATCGTTGAGATAATCTCTGAATGTTTTATCCATTTATTTTTTTCTTTCAATTAGTAGTTCTTTGACTTCAACGTCTAAAATTTCAGCTATTTTATATAAGTCTTCTAATCTTGGTTGTTGTCGGTTTTGAGCATAGGCATTCACCATATTGTAACTCTTTCCGAGTTTTTCAGCTAGCCAAGTCTGCTTTATTCCTTTCTGTTCCAACACTTCCTTAATCCGATTCATTTCAAATGTTTTGTCAGTCCACTAATTTACATTTATATCTCAAAAAATAGTGTAAAAAGTCAAAATATTTTCGGGTGGTGGTGGGGAAGTGAAAGCTCTTTTTATTTTGTGAGGTACGAGCAAAATGAAATGTGCTTGAACGTTTGGTGGCTTTTTTTAGCTTGCGTACAACATTTGTATAAAGATACATCAAACCAAAACACCTTTCCGTCAATTATAACCTGCCTTTAAAGGTGGTTATGGTTAGGTTTGTTAAAATTTAAACACAACCACCAAATATGACGCATAAAGACACTTTTGCTAAATTTTCTGAGTTTCTTGCTCTCAAGCGCTACAGCGGTAGCACCATCAACGCATACCTATCTATGGTAACTAAGTTCCAAGAGTTTTTGGGCCTTGTGCCCATGGAACGCTTAAATAACGATGTCATCCTAATCAAAACGATGGATTTTATCCAAGCAAAAGGATATTCTGTTTCATCGCATAAACAAGTGTTGGGTGCTTTAGGACTGTTCTATACGGATTTTATGAGAATACGTGTCGATTTTAGGAACATTTACCCAGCTAGAAGAGAAAAACGGCTGCCGCAGATTTTAGCTCTGGAAGAAGTGGAATTACTCATTTCTGGAACCAAGAACCTGAAACATAGAACTATTTTAATGACCATTTACGATTTGGGACTCAGACGGTCCGAATTGCTTAATCTCAAAATCAGCGATATTGATGGAAATCGAATGTTGGTTCACATTAAACAAGCAAAAGGCAAAAAGGATAGGGTTGTACCACTTTCCCTTAAGTTACTGGAACAGCTAAGGGAGTATTATAAAAGCTATAGGCCTAAAATCTATCTGTTCAACGGACGCAAGGGAGAACCGTACTCAACTAGCAGTTTACGGTCTATTTTTACCAGCGCTTGCCAGCGTGCAAAGATTACCAAATATGTTACCCTAAATAGCTTAAGGCATGCCTATGCCACCCATCTCATGGACGCTGGGGTAAATATTAGGATTATCCAGCAATTGCTGGGCCATGCCAACATAAAAACCACCATGCGGTATACCCGTGTCACCACAAGATCAGTTCAAAACGTGACCAGCCCATTGGATTTTTTAAACATAGAATAACCCAAAAGACTAAAACAAAAAAATAATACGGATGGTCAAAATTCAAAAAGCTCCTTTAACTCAACCTTAAGGGCCTTGGCAATGGCACAAAGGGTGTAGGTATTGGCCGAAACCTTGTGGTTTTCATTAAGCTCTATGTGCTGTTTGTCGCGTTCGCAAAGCCTCCCCAATTCGGCCTGTGAAATATTTCTTTCCTTACGCAATTGCTTGATTCGGTATCCTATTTTTTAGATTCCACTAGCAACTCCTCTAGTTGGGACACCCGGGTGGCTAAAGATTTTAGCTCCTCATTCTCCTGTTGGAGCTTTTTAATTTTCTTTTCCTGTTGGATAGCATACAGCGTCAGCTCTTCAATTTTTTTAAGGAGGTTCATATCCATTGCCCCTTGCATAACACCGTTCTGCTCAAATTCTTTTGCTGAGGGAATTTCGGGTAGATGGTTGTTTTCTTCAATAAATTGTTCAACTTCATTAAGCGTTTTCAACTCATAATCTTCTTTGAAAACATAGTCAGGAGCGGGGACATTAAGGTCAATTTTTACCTCTTCTGCATGGATTTTGCCTTTTACGGTCAGTTTCATGTCCGGGTTTATTGTGCCAATTCCAACCCTACCATTGTTTAATATTGACATCCTCGTAATATAACTTGCACCCATTCTAAAATTAAGAGAGCCATTGTCTTTTTTATCGATATAGGAAGCATTATTATTGCTTCGATTAAACTCCATGGCATTCCCTGTAAATCTGGTTTCAAATGATACTCCTGAACTTGCTGTAGAGATATGAAGTATAGAAGAGGGATTGGCAACCCCAAGTCCAACATTTCCATTCGTGGGAAAAGTGTTTTGAGCGTTAATTCCAATACTTGTTAGAATAAGTGTAATGAGAAAGATTTTTGTTTGCATAAGGGCACGGTCTTTTAAGGCAGTTTTTAATTTTCCTAGCTATGGTGTATTTGGGAAATATACTTATATAACAAGTTACTAAAAACTGAATTAAATTGAAGGAATTTTTCTATAAAAAGTATCAGAAATCAAAAAGCTCTTTTAATTCCACCTTGAGGGCCTTGGCAATGGTATAAAGGGTGTAGGTGTTGGCCGAAACCTTGTGGTTTTCAATGAGCTCTATGTGTTGTTTGTCGCGCTCGCAGAGCCTCCCCAATTCGGCCTGTGAAATATTTCTTTCCTTCCGTAATTGCTTGATTCGGTGTCCTATTTTTTGGGATAGCTCTTGCTTTGTTAACATTAGGTTAGCTCTGACAAAACAAAATTGAATAGATTCCTTTGGAATAAGGTCATAACAAATTATGACGAACAAGAAAGAAATAGTATATTTATGTCATAACCTATTATGACTATGATAAATCAAACAGAACAAGACTTTTTAGAACGCCTGCAAGACAGCTACGGCTCCACCCAAGAGTTGGCCAATGTTTTGGATTTCGGTATAGAAATGCTCTTTTACTTGGAAGAGAACACCTTTCACCGGCAAGATGTACAAAACGTGGTCGCTGCCCTACGGGCGGTCATCACAGTATTAAGGGACTAAGGTTTAGCGGTGTATGGTCTGTAACCTATCTGGCCCCACAGAGACGATTTTAACGGGTACCTGCAGTTCTTCTTCCAAA
>JBCCOJ010000240.1:0-5205 GCA_039025415.1 Bacteroidota bacterium
AATCCCGCCACGAAAAACTGGGTGCCAATAATCATTGTAGCCAGTGCGATATAAAATTGTGGCCTTTGAGTAATTAGCCGACCTGTAGGGTTTAAGAATAACTTATCGATACCAAGATAAATGGCGAAGCCAAACCCAATAATAAACATAATTACCCCCAAGGCCCCAAATAAATGCATTGGGCTTTTACCAAATCTTGAAATAAACCAAATGGTCAATAAGTCTAAAAAACCTTTGATAAATCTATCCATGCCAAATTTAGTTTCGCCATATTTTCTTTTTTGATGCTGTACTACCTTCTCACCTATGTTTGTGAAACCTGAATTTTTTGCCAATACTGGAATATAACGGTGCATTTCACCATGAACGTCAATATTCTTTATCACACCTCGATTGTAGGCCTTTAAACCACAGTTGAAATCGTTCAGTTTTACACCAGATGTTCTTCTAGCGGCCCAATTGAATAATTTTGAAGGTAGATTTTTAGCAATTACAGAATCATAACGCTTCTTCTTCCACCCAGAAACCAAATCAAATTTTTCTTCCGTAATCATTCTGAAAAGTTCTGGTATCTCTTCTGGATTATCTTGTAAATCGGCATCCATGGTAATGATAACGTCTCCAGTCGCTTTTTCAAAACCTGCGTGTAGGGCTTGGGATTTACCAAAATTCTTTAAAAACCGTATGCCCTTTACGTTTTCATTTTGTGACGACAAATCGGTAATGGTCTTCCAGGAATCATCGGTACTGCCATCATCAATAAAAATGATTTCATATGAAAAACGATTGGACTGCATTATTCTTGCAATCCAATCGTGTAATTCGTTTAGCGACTCCCTTTCGTTAAGTAGCGGTATGACTACTGAAATATCCATTATTGAATTCTGTTTTCAATAATCAAAAATAGGGAATAAAATTAAGCTTTACTGGGGTCTTGCTTTTTCATTATTGCCCCTATAATTAGCGAAATTATAAAACCAGTAAATAAAGTGATAAGCAAAAATGATGTTGCCATAGCGAAGGGTGAGGTAAAAATATTCGTCATTTCCATAGCTGATTCAATCTGAGCATTTGACATATTATTATTGGCAGTCATATCATTATAAGCCTGCTCTCTAATTTTATCAATGAATTCTGGATATATGAAACTGTAATGTATATAAGCGTAAACAGCACAAATGACTCCGGCTACAACCGCAATCGCCATGCCTACTTTCAAACCTTCTTTGATTGTTAAATAATTTCCATTTTTATCTTTAAAGACTTTTATACCGTAGTAGTAAATGACCACAGTAAGAATAATACTAATGATACTTACTGCCCAATTTTTCTCTATACCTGTAACGTATTGAAAAACAAGGCCTATAATAGTTAACAAAGCTAAATAAAGCCCATAGTTATAGGCTATTGATTTAATCGAAGGTGTTTCGGTTTCCATTTTTTTGTTGATTTTTATGATATAATAGTACGTAAGTGTTTGAAAAAATGATTTTGTTACAAGTGCAAGTGAAAATTTAAAAAGTATTTATTGGTAAATTACAAAAAATAACTAAATTTGCACTTCCAAAAAAGTAAGCATTTTTAAAGCAATTAGTGATGAAGAAAGGAATACATCCAGAAAATTATAGACTTGTAGCATTCAAAGATATGTCCAATGACGACATTTTCTTAACCAAGTCAACTGCTGAAACAAATGAAACGATTGATGTTGACGGCACAGAATACCCAGTAATCAAATTGGAGATTTCAAGAACATCTCATCCTTTTTATACTGGTAAATCTAAATTAATCGATACCGCAGGACGTATTGATAAGTTCAAGAATAAATACGCAAAGTTTAAGAAATAAGCTGCGATTGACACTATAACTTAAAGCCTTTACAGAAATGTGAAGGCTTTTTTGATTTTTGCTAAGTTTTTTCTAGCAGACCTACCTGCCGGCAGGGAGGGGCGCGAAGTCGCAAAGATGCGGAGGTTTGGAGTCGAAAGTTAATCGGAAAGGCGCAGAGGTGCAAAATGTGTTCATTGCTTTCTCGATTTTTACATTACCAATTTAGAAATTCTTATTCCTAAAATCATGCCTAATCCCTATACGCCAATACCTCATATCTCATACCCAAAAACACGTGCCCATACCTAATCTCCCATGCCTACTACCTACTGTCAAACAAACTATGACTAACGACCACCGTCTACCGACTAACAGCTAAGGACTACCAATTACTGACTAAAAAACCCCCACTCTTGTAATCTTAATTTTTAAATTTGAACAACTTAAACCAATACGCATGAATTATATTCTATTTGATGGTCCTGCAAGAAGTAATTTACTTCCTTTCACATTCACAAGACCAGTCGCAGAAATAAGAGTTGGTATACTAACAATTAGGGAAAAGTGGGAAAAGCTTTTAGGTTATACTACGACAACTATAACCGAAGATTACTTGTCAGAGAAATTTCCGTTGGTAGAATTAGATGAAAATATTCTCATAAATGCTTCGTTTTTACCAAATGAGGAACTAATAAATCTCATCAAGAATCTCAATGAAAACCAAGCGATTTTTAAAAATGGGGATATTATTGCGTTTTTCGCTAATGAAGGTCAGGACGACATTGATTTTTCACAGTTTAAAATTATTGAATTCGAAAATGAGGTTGTAAAGATTGAGAATACCTGGGATATTTTTTTAAAGAATGGACAGGCGATTGAAGCCGACTTCGAATTATTGACAAAGAATAGAACTTCTGAACCAATACCACCCAGCAATAACATCCTTGGCGGAAGTCAAATTTTCATAGAACCAGGTGCAAAACTGGAATTCACCACCTTAAATGCCCTATCTGGCTCTATCTATATAGGCAAAAATGCTGAAGTCATGGAGGGAAGTGTGATAAGAGGACCTTTTGCCCTTTGTGATAATTCTACCGTAAAACTCGGCGCTAAAATATATGGCCCTACTACAATCGGTCCGCACAGTAAAGTTGGCGGTGAGGTAAATAACTCGGTGCTTTTTGGATTCTCGAATAAAGGTCACGATGGATTTTTGGGAAATTCAGTTCTTGGGGAATGGTGTAATTTGGGAGCAGACACCAATAATTCCAATCTCAAAAATAATTATGCCGAGGTGCGTTTATGGAGTTATGAAACCGAAAATTTTGCTAAAACTGGACTCCAATTTTGTGGACTTATGATGGGTGACCATAGTAAATGTGGCATAAATACCATGTTCAATACAGGAACTGTTATTGGTGTAAGCGCTAATATTTTTGGCAGCGGATTTCCAAGAAATTTTGTTCCAAGTTTCAGTTGGGGAGGAAGTTCTGGGTTTTCAACCTATTTAACAAAAAAAGCTTTTGAGGTGGCAAAAGTAGTTATGAAACGTAGAAATATAGATTTTTCAAAAGAAGATGAGGCGATATTACTTGCTGTTTTTGAAGAAACAAAAAAATGGCGAAAGTCTGATTAAATTACAGCTCATTTAAATTAGTTTTTCCCAAAAAGAATTGATTTTCATCCGTTTATACATATTTTAGCTAAGGATAAGCGCAATTTCGTATCTTAGAAAAGATTGAAATATTTTTCTGAGCGATGCAAAAAGCCTTTAATAACATCTTATTTTTTTCGCTTTGCTATTTTTCAATAATGGCCTTGGATTTATCATTCATGATATTTTCAGATCTTGAGTCTTTCAGATTAGGCACAAAGCCCTCTCTAATAATTCTATTGATTATATACTATGCTTCCAATGATAATGAGAGCATAAGTCGTGATTTTCTGTATACAATTTTGGCACTCGCCTTTTTTATGCTGGCAAATATTGCGACCTACTTTTATCTTGAGCCTTTGGTTTTAGTAGCCGCAAGTGCTTTTTTTATCCTTGGAAAGGTCTTTTACGTTTTTCGTTTTTCAAATAAAAACCTTTTTGATATCATAAATTTTCTTCCATTTTTAGGCTTTTATCTTCTATACATATTCATCATATTAAAATTGACCTTAGATAATCTTGGAAGCTCCTTAATACCCATATTATTGTTCTTATTTGTTACTCTGCTAGCCTTACAATTTGCCTTTTTAAGGAAAGGCGCAGTAAGTAAGCTAAGTTATAACTTGGTAATAATAGGCATGTTCAGTTTTGTAATTGCCGATACCTTGTCTGTCTTAGCATCATTTTATAAATATTGGCCTTGGGAAAAATATTTTACAATGGTATTATACGCCCTTGCGCAATACTTAATAATAATGGGACTGGTAAAAGAAAAAAAAGAGGCTAAAGATTCAGGTTACCCTTGAATAAAAGGCGTACTATTCTTTTTTGGATTTCTTGACCTGTTTTAAGTCTAGAAGATTAATAGGATTAATGCCAAGACCTGAGACGTCCTTTCTTGTAAAACGCACCACCTCATCGTAAAACAATGGAACAATTGGTGTATTTGCCATAACCAAACTATCCATCTTTGAATAAATTCTCTCTCTTAGCTTAGTATCAGTGATGTTAAAAGCCTCCTGGTACCATTTATCAAACTGATTGTTTGTAAAATGGGTGTAATTGGGTCCGTTGGGCGCAAAATTCCCACTAAAATATAGGGATAGGTAATTTTCGGCATCGGGGTAATCTGCTATCCAACTCGCACGAAACATATCCAATTTCCCGTTTGCCTTGGCATCTTTCAAAGTTGCCGCCGGGATAACATCGACGTTTACCGTTATGCCTATTTTCTCAAGTTCTCTTTGAATATACTCACAAAAACTCAAATAGTTACTGGTTGTGGTAATGGTAATTTCAGGATTTGAAATACCTGTTTTAGTCTTAAATTCGGCAACAAGCGACTTGGCCTTTTCAGGTTGAAACGTGAAGCCAATTTCAGAATTAAACCCGGGTAAACCCATTGGTATAAAACCTCCTGTGGCAGGGATACCGATTCCGTTTCTGAGGTAAGTCATCATTTTTTGTTTGTCAAAACCATAATTAATCGCTTGACGTACTTCCTTTTTTTGTAAAGCGGCATTTTTATTGCCTTGCGTCAAAAATCCCAAATATTCGGTGTTCAAATAAGGCGAACGCAACAACTGAGCTTTGTCTGCTAAGTTGGGGTGTAGCGTTCCATCTTTGGTCAATACATCATCTTTAAAAGTGGCATCAATTCCTGAAATCAAGTCTAATTCTCCCTCCACGAATTTAAGGTATTCGTTGCGTTTGTTGTCCAT
>JBCCOJ010000241.1:0-5179 GCA_039025415.1 Bacteroidota bacterium
ATGTATGCTTATTGGAATTTTTCTTGGAGCGCTCTCAATAATTCTGGGCGCTTTTGCTGCTCATGGTCTTGAGAATAAAATAAGTCTAGACGCACAGGGAACTTTTGAAACTGGGGCTAAATACCAAATGTACCATGCACTTCTGCTCATACTTATTGGTCAATTGGATAAAATTTCAGAAAAATCAAAAAAACAGTTGTCGATTTTGATATTGATGGGTGTTCTCTTTTTTTCAGGCTCAATCTACCTGTTAGCTACCAATGAACTGACCGCTTTTGATTTTAAAGTGATAGGATTTGTTACGCCAATAGGCGGTTTGATTTTGATTTTTTCATGGATGCTCCTCGGTTACAAAATCGTTAAAGTAAAATCATAGAATGTCGTCTTTTTGCAAATGTATTTTACTGATAATTGTTTTGTTGTTTGCAAGAATGTTTAACTTTGTTTCTCAAAATTATTAATATATATGGCTAACGAAACTGGAACTACGAAAACGATTGCGATAGATAAGTACGGCATTAAAAATGCAAAAGTCCATTACCAACTAACTCCAGAGCAACTTCAGGAAATAACTGTTAAAAATGGTCAAGGTGTAAATGCCTCAACCGGTGCATTAGCTGTTAACACGGGAGAATTTACCGGTCGTTCACCACAGGATCGATTTATTGTCAAGGATGAAGTGACAAAAGATAAAATTTGGTGGGGCAATATCAATATTCCATTTAGTTCTGAGAACTTTCAAAAGTTATATGATAAGGTTACGGATTACTTATCGGGTAAAGAGGTCTTTGTTCGTGACAGCTACGCTTGTGCCGATGATAGTTATCGTTTAAATATTCGCGTTATTAATGAATACCCGTGGAGTAACATGTTTGCGTATAATATGTTTCTTCGACCCACTGAAAGTGAGTTGCAAAATTTTGAACCAGAGTGGACCGTAGTAAATGCGCCTGGATTTATGGCAAATCCTGAAATAGAAGGCACTAGGCAACATAATTTTGCTATACTGGACTTTACCAGAAAAATTGCATTGATTGGCGGCACTGGTTATACAGGGGAAATCAAGAAAGGTATTTTTTCTGCCCTCAATTTTATTTTACCTGTCGATAAAAATACATTGCCGATGCATTGCAGTGCCAACGTTGGTAAAGATGGTGATACCGCAATCTTTTTTGGTTTGTCAGGTACGGGGAAAACAACCCTATCAACAGATGCCAATCGCAGTTTGATTGGGGATGATGAACACGGTTGGACCAAAGAGGATACTGTTTTCAATTTCGAAGGTGGCTGTTATGCCAAAGTAATCAACCTATCGGAAGAACAAGAGCCAGAAATTTATGGCGCTATTAAAAAAGGAGCAATACTTGAAAATATTGTTTTAGATGAAGATGGACATGTCGACTTTGCCGATACCTCCATAACCCAGAACACTCGTGTAAGTTATCCTATTTATCATATCGACAATATTAAACAGCCTTCTATTGGAAAGAATCCAAAAAATATTTTCTTCTTAACGGCAGATGCTTTTGGGGTAATTCCACCAATATCAAAATTAACGCCGAGTCAGGCAGCTTATCATTTTATCTCTGGATATACCGCTAAAGTTGCAGGAACAGAGGCAGGTGTGGTTGAGCCAGTGCCGAGTTTTTCGGCATGTTTTGGTGCACCCTTCATGCCGTTACATCCAACAAAATATGCCGAAATGTTAAGTGATAAAATGAAGACATCTGGTGTAAACGTCTGGTTGGTAAATACCGGTTGGACGGGCGGACCATATGGCGTTGGCACGCGAATGAAACTAAAGTACACCCGCGCGATGATTAATGCAGTTCTTGACGGTAAGTTGAGCCTTTATAACTATGATGACTATCATATCCATTCGGTTTTTGGGGTGGCGCAACCCCGGGAATGTCCTGGTGTACCAACCGAAGTTTTAAGCCCAAGAACTACTTGGAACGATGATGAAGCCTATTATAAAATGGCGTTTAAATTAACGAACGCTTTTAGGGAAAACTTTAAAAAGTTTGAGGAATTCGCTAGCGAGGAAATTAGACGTGGTGGTCCACAGCGTTATGCTTTTTAGTAAGATTAGATAGGCTTATAGTTTTTAAATTTTTCGAACTTTGGCCCTTTAAATATATAGAGATGGTATTTTGACCATCTCTTTTTTTGTTGAACAAGTTTAGATGTTATATTTGAAAATATCTACTTCAAATTATATTAAATGAATACTACTTACATTGCTGCATATCGTGTAACCGATGACGTTCTGGCTAACAAATCAAAGCGCTTTCTCAATCTTGTAATAGACTACCTCATTCGGCTAAGTTTAATCATCGGTCTAGGTGTTATTATTGGATTTTGGTCGGAACTCACCGGAGACTATGCAGCTTACGATGCCATTATTGAATCTGATAGATGGTGGACTGACTATGCTTTGGGGTATTTGACCTTACTTATATACTATACAGCTATTGAGTCTTTGACATCACGCTCGGTTGGGAAATACATCACCCAGACTAAGATTGTAATGAAAGATGGTTCTAAGCCTAGTTTTAATGCTATTTTGGCACGCTCATTTTCGAGATTAATACCCTTTGAACATTTTAGTTTCATTGGCGAGGAATCACGGGGATGGCACGATTCTATTTCAGATACTTATGTAATTGACCTAAAAAAGTATAACGCTAAAATAGAGACAGCATCAGAGCTAGACCAAATTGGGAAAGCTATAGAATAAGCATCTAGTCTAATAGCTCTATCTTTACCTTTGATTTCTTTTATTAATCGTTTTGTTGTGACTTTTCAGTAACAGCATCTGGTAGAGTTGCAGGAGTTACTTTGTCATCATGGGCAATATGGTACTCTTCCAAAAGCTTCATGTTTGCATTCAACAGGTCTTTAGTTTCCAGTAAAATGCTAAAGTAGAGCGTAGTGTTCTTAGGGCTGGATTCTTCACTTCTGGTTCGTTCAACTTGGAGCTGAATTTTCTCAGTTACCATGTCTATGATTATTTTTTTCTCCATGATAATGGTCGCAATGTTTGAAAATGAATTTGAATCAAATACAGTTTTCATTTCCAAAAAGAGCTTTTCCATTTCGGCATCAATCTCTTTTAATTCCCTAATCTGTGAGAACTTAAGTTTATTATGATTATTGTTTACGTGCTTGTAAGCTACACTCGAGATATAATCGAGCGATTGTGCCATATCCTGCAGGTAACTCAGGATATTAATGTAGAAATTACTGGCAGCTAAACTTGGTTCTTCTAGATTTTTAATGAAATAGAAAATGTTATCACGCAGATCGTCAATTTCAGAAGATAGTTTATCGGTATTCTTTTTATTTTTCTTAAGGGTTTTTAAATTTTGCGTGGATAAACCATTTATGGCATTTGAATAAATTCTATTGCTACGTATAACCACATTTGAAATATTCTTGGCACTCTCAATTATAACGCCTTGGGTCGAACTACTTTCAGAGCGTTCAAGTATTTCAACTTCGTTTTGCGCTTTACTCTTCTTTTTATGGCTCAAATAATTTTTGGTTAATAACACTATGGCCAAAATCAAAAGAGCGGTCAATGCATAGGCTCTACCGTAAAATAAGATAAGTGCCATTAATCCTGCCGCAACAAATGCACTTAATGCGGTAAAGAACCAACCGCCAATGACATTGAGTACACCGGCGACTCTATAGACAGCACTTTCGCTCCCCCAGGCTCGGTCGGCCAAAGAGGTACCCATGGCCACCATGAACGTAACATAAGTGGTTGATAGCGGAAGTTTCAACGAAGTTGCTATCGATATCAAAATACTGGCCACCATTAGATTAACAGCAGCTCTAACCATGTCAAACGCAGGAATATCCTCAGGTTTCAATTTTAAGGTTACCACGGGTTTTTCAAATTGCTTTTCTATATAACTCTTGGTGTTTTCAGAAAGTATGTCGTTTATCTTTTCAGAAGAAGCAACAGCCAGTCTTACAATTCCTCTAGAGAGAAAGTTGGGCTCAAAACGTTCTTTTACGCTGTCTTGCCTTGATAAGTCTACCGAGGTCTTTACGACCGCCTTAGCCTTACTTGAAAACCAAAGCGTCAATACCATAATAATTCCTGCTGCTAAAAGTAAAAAGGGTTTTGCGCCCACTGGCTGCTCAAGTGCAATCATGGCATAATTTGAAGGTAAAATCCCGCTAGCTGACCATGCCTCGTAAGAATTGAATGCTGCAATCGGTACACCAATAAAGTTAACTAAGTCATTCCCTGCAAAGGCCACAGCAAGCGCGAAAGTTCCCACTGTAATTATTATTACATAAATATTCCTAGTGGTAAATTTTATAATCAATAATGAAATTAACGTAAAAGACACAAAACTAATGGCCAAAAACTGATAGGGGTATTCAAGTACAAAATCTTTAAACGCACCATCTAAAAACGTGGCGTTTTTTACACCTTTAACTAGTATAAAATACAAAATGGAGCTTACTGCTATACCACTGAAGATAGCCCCATACCATGATGGTTTGTGCTGAAATTTAAAGCTTAGCAGTATTCTGGATATAAATTGTACAATAGCCCCAATGCTAAAGGCGACCACAACAGATAGCAAAATCCCCAGGATGATTTCAATAGCTTTTGAATTATTGATATACCCGCCTAAATCTAAAAGCGTTTGTGATTCAGATGCAGAAATTTTCAATATAGCAATACATACCGAAGCGCCTAAAAGTTCAAAAACAATAGAAACCGTAGTTGAGGTTGGTAGGCCAAGTGTATTGAAGAAATCCAGCAGTAAAATGTCGGTTAGCATGACCGCTGTGAAAATAATCATGATTTCGTCAAACATGAATTCCCTGGGATTGAAAATACCTTTACGTGCTACTTCCATCATCCCGCTAGACGACATAGCCCCCACCGCGACGCCTAAACTGGCGACAATCATTATAGTTTTAAAGGAAATGGCCTTTGATCCAATTGCCGAATTAAGGAAATTAACGGCATCATTACTTACGCCCACTACTAAATCTGCAACTGCGAGAAACGCAAGTGCTATTAGCATGTAGATATAAATGTTATCCATAAACAGAGGGAATTATCGTGAACAAATTTCACGTTTTAAATTTTAGTCAATGTTAAGCCAATGTTATGATATAATTTCAAATAAAATCTAAAATTTTG
>JBCCOJ010000242.1:0-5135 GCA_039025415.1 Bacteroidota bacterium
GACCATAACATTGAACAGATATCACCGACTGTTTTTCAAGGTTATCGACATTCTGAGGCTTGGGCAAAAGACCAACGCCTGTTCTTTTATATACAATTAAGCCATGAGGTCATTGCCAGATATCCTGCAGATGATAATCCTTTAAAAGCGGCTCTGAGCGTAAACAATCCAAAGAATGAACCTGTTTATATTAAAGTTGGAATTTCGGCAGTAGACATTGAGGGTGCCAAAGCAAATATGATTTCTGAAATCGGAAACAAGGATTTTGAAACCCTTAAAAAAGAAACACAAGCTGAATGGGAAAAGCATCTCGAGAAAATAGTGATTGAGGATAAAGACCAAGACAATAAGATTAATTTTTATTCGGCTTTATATCATACCATGCTCGCGCCGAACCTATATCAAGATGTCGACGGGCGCTATCGCGGAATGGATTTGAATATCCATAAAACCGAAAATTTTGATTATTACACAGTTTTCTCACTCTGGGACACTTACCGTGCGGCGCATCCCTTATACACCATTATAGAACAAGAACGCACCAACGATTTTATAAATACTTTTTTAGCCAAATACGAAGAAGGAGGCATCATGCCTATGTGGGACTTGGCCGGTAATTACACCGATTGTATGATTGGCTATCATGCCTTACCAGTTATTGCAGATGCCTATTTAAAAGGAATAAGAAATTATGATACTGAAAAAGCGCTGGAAGCGATGAAGCACTCTGCAACCCGCGATAAATTTGGATTGAATGCCTATAAAAAATATGGTTTTATTCCGGTAGATGAAGAAAGTGAGTCTGTCTCAAAAACCTTGGAATATGCCTACGACGACTGGACCATCGCACAAATGGCAAAGGAAATGGGAAATACCAACGATTATAAAACATACCTACAACGTGCGCAGTATTATAAAAATGTTTTTGACCCCGAAACAAAATTTATGCGCGGTCGTTTCAGAAATACCTGGTTTGCTCCGTTTGACCCTTATGAAGTCAACTTCAATTACACCGAAGCGAATTCATGGCAGTACAGCTTCTACGTTCCACAAGATGTATCAGGCTTTATAAATCTACTTGGCGGAAAAGAGCAACTTGAAAACCAATTAGATGAATTGTTTTCTGCGA
The DNA here is from genome assembly GCA_039025415.1 of Bacteroidota bacterium. Classification (GTDB taxonomy): domain Bacteria; phylum Bacteroidota; class Bacteroidia; order Flavobacteriales; family Flavobacteriaceae; genus Psychroserpens. The sequence continues at coordinate 1,130 of JBCCOJ010000242.1, forward strand.
GTACGGAATTTTCAGGTCGGGAACAATCTGATATTACCGGGCTTATAGGGCAGTATGCCCACGGAAATGAACCAAGTCATCATATGGCCTACCTTTATAATTTCGTTAATAGGCCGCATAAAACCCAAGAAAAAGTATATCAAATCCTGACTGAACTTTACAAAAACGAGCCAGATGGTGTTTCCGGTAATGAGGACTGTGGTCAAATGAGTGCTTGGTTTGTGTTAAGCTCCATGGGTTTTTATCCAGTGACACCTGCAAGTAATCAGTATATCATAGGCACACCACTTTTTGAAAAAGTGACCATCAACCTAGAAAATCAAAAGGAATTCAATATCGTCGCGAGCAACAGAAGTGCCATTAATAAGTATGTCGAATATGTCGAGCTCAATGGTGAAAATTTAGACAGAACCTATTTATTTCACGAGGAAATAGTAAATGGAGGAACCCTAGAATTCTTCATGACTGATAATCCCGCTGTTTGGGGTTCCCGTGAAGGCAATGAGCCTACAACTCAAATTACCGAACATATCATTTTACCTTCGCCCTATATTGAAAAAGGAGATATTACCTTTAGGGATTCAACTGAAGTCGTTTTAAACACCTCACAAAAAAACGCAAAAATTTATTACGCCCTCGATCAAGAAGAATTTGTGCTTTATAAAAAACCATTTAAAATTTTTAAGGATTCAAGGCTAAAACTATACTCTGAGGAAGGCGAATTAAAAAGCCCTATTTTAGAAACGCCATTTTATAAAATTAATCCGAATCTAAGCATTCAACTAGATTCTAAATTTGCGAACCAATATTCTGCTGGTGGAAATGACGCTTTGATTGATGGAATAAGAAGCACCAAAAATTACCGAACAGGAAGTTGGCAAGGTTATCAAGATAGTGATTTGGTCGCAACTTTGGATTTGGGCTCGAACATAACAATTTCATCAATTAGCACAACATTTTTAAGAGATCAGGGGGCATGGATTTTTTACCCAACCCGAGTAGACTATTTGATTTCTAGTGATGGTGAAGAATTCAAGTTAATTAGCCAAGAAACCATCGAAACCAAGCAAAGAAACGACACAATCAAAATAAAGGAGGTCAATCACCAAAAATCATATAGTAATGTACGGTACGTAAAAGTCATTGCAAAAAAGTTAGAAAAACTTCCAGAATGGCACATTGGCTATCCCTTAGATGGACGTAGTTGGATTTTTATTGATGAGATTTCCGTGAAGTGAACTATTATAATGAGCAACCTCAAGTTTAATGCTAAATCCAAGTAGCAATCAATTTTTTTTAAATGAGTAACCAACAAACCAATAAACCTGCCTTAACAATACTTGTAACCGTATTCTTTTTTTGGGGCTTCATCGCCGCATCCAATGGAGTTTTTATTCCATTTTGTAAAACCTATTTCAATATTGATCAGTTTCAATCCCAACTTGTTGATTTTGCATTTTACGGCGCATATTACATTGGGGCTTTATTATTATTTATCATGTCAGGTTCCATCAAAAAAGACATCATGAATAATTGGGGCTACAAAAATGGAATTATATATGGACTTTTACTGTCTGCCATTGGCGCATTTGTGATGTATCCTGCGACCGCTGGTGCTGAGCAAGGACAGACCGGTGTGTTTTACTTAGTTCTTGTCGCCTATTTTATAGTCGCTTTAGGCTTTTCCTTGCAACAGACAGCGGCCAATCCATTTGCGATTGCCTTGGGTAATCCAAAAACAGGTTCACATCGCTTAAATCTTGCGGGTGGCATCAACTCCTTCGGTACAACCATTGGTCCCATTGTAGTAAGCTTGGTTATATTTGGTTCGGCATCTTGGAGCACCGATGAGTTAGCTTCCATGGTAACGAACAATGAAATAACCTTGGTAACCGTCCAAACCTTGTATTTAGGTGTTGGTTTATTGTTTTTAGTTTCTGCAGCATTATTCTACTTTTCAAAAAAACTTCCTGCACTCAAATCTGAAACTACATTTGAACCCGCCAGTAAAGCACGTAATTTATTGGTTGTTTTAACCTTGATAATCATAGGGTGCTTTGGATATATTTTTAGCACCTATATAGGTGATGCTGAAGCCACGAAACGTATTGAAAAAATCAGATTAATAGTTTTATTTGCAGCACTCTTGGCCGTTATTGCAGCAATATTTGTAGCCTACTCAAGCGCATCAAAAAACGAAAAAGGTTGGGGAGCCATGAAATATCCCCAACTGGTTTTGGGTATGCTTGCCATTTTTATGTACGTTGGCGTCGAAGTCACCATTGGCAGTAATCTTGGGGAGCTCTTAAAGCAAGAAGTAGCAACCTCAGGATTAAACTCGCTTGGCTTAACAGTACTTAACGATTCGCAGCTTGGTATTTACATCTCCTTATATTGGGGCGGACTAATGATTGGGCGCTGGGTTGGCGCAATAACCGTGTTTGACCCAAGTAAAGGGCTTAAAAAAATCCTTTTAATTGTTGTACCGTTTATTGCCTTTGGTGTAATTCTGATTGTGAACTATATAGCAGGAAATGAATTTTCTTCAAACGAAATTCTCTTTTTTGCCATCTGTATTGCTGTTCAAATTTTAGGCTTCTTTTTAGCAAAAGACAAACCTGTGAAGACCCTTAAATTATTCAGTTTATTCGGAATAATCGCTATGCTAATTGGCCTATTTGCTTCAGGAAATGTGGCGCTATTCGCCTTCTTGTCTGGTGGTCTATTCTGTTCAATTATGTGGCCGTGTATTTTTACTTTGAGTATTGCAGGTTTAGGTAAACACACCTCCCAAGGCTCAGCTTTTTTAATCATGATGATCTTGGGTGGCGCTATCATTCCACCAGTTCAAGGCAAGCTAGCTGATGTATTTAATATTCAATCCTCGTATTGGATTGCCATAGGTTGTTTTATCTATTTGCTGTTCTATGCCTTTAGGGCAAAAACCGTTTTGGATAAACAAAGTGTAGAATACTAGTGAACATAAAGTTCAAGATAGAATCGAAGATGAATTAAAAATTAGATTCCTGCTTTTGCGGGAATGAAAAAAAGTTTGTCATGAACCGAAGAAAATTCATAAAAAACACGGCATTAACAGGGGCTGGATTTGCCGTAGGTAACAGTTTAATTAGCTGTAAGGATAATGCTTCTGAAGAAACGGAAGCTTTAACAGCAACGCCAGAAAGTAGTTCAAAAGGAAGCTTACCACTAGTCATTGCTACATGGCACGTTAAGGAAGCTACTGCAAAAGCTATGGAGGTATTACAAGCGGGCGGTAATGCACTCGATGCCGTAGAACAAGGTTGTATGGTTGAAGAAGCCAATGAAAAAGGCCAGTCTGTCGGTAAAGGTGGGCTACCTGACAGAGATGGCAACGTTACATTAGACGCCTGCATCATGGACAAACATGGTGATTGCGGTGCCGTGGTTTATCTTCAAAATATTACGCATGCGGTTTCTGTCGCAAGAAAAGTTATGGAAGACACCCCCCACGTCATGTTGGCGGGTGAAGGCGCCAAGCAATTTGCCATTTCACAAGGGTTTCAACCCGAAGATTTATTGACTGAAGCTTCAAAAGAAGCTTGGGAGAAATGGAAAGTCGAAGCAAAATATAAACCCATTATCAATATTGAAAATCACGACACTATTGGCATGTTGGCTATTGACAAAAATGGTGATATCTCTGGTGCTTGCACCACCAGTGGTTTAGCATACAAAATGGGAGGTCGAGTTGGCGACTCACCAATTATTGGGTCTGGGCTATTTGTAGACAATGAAATCGGTGGATGCGTGGCCACAGGTTTAGGTGAAGAAGTCGTAAAAACGGTTGGCAGCTTTTTAGTCGTAGAACTTATGCGACAAGGCAAATCCCCTCAGGAAGCCTGTGAAGAAGCTATTGGCAGAATTGTCAATAAACCCAATAGCAATTATAAAGACTTTCAAGTGGGTTATATAGCAGTCAATAAAAAAGGAGAAACGGGAAGTTACTCCATTCATCAATGGTTTA
>JBCCOJ010000243.1:0-5122 GCA_039025415.1 Bacteroidota bacterium
CTATTAATTATAATTATTACCATTATTTGGAAAAATATCCTTTTGGGCATTTTGGCAATAACCAGTTGATTCATGTTAAAGACTTACCACAGGATTTTTATGATTACAGAAATGAAGTTGATTTCAACGATATAAGTTTAAGTGGCGTATATTCCTATAATAATTTTTTGAATTGGTATTTTCATAATACGGCTTTAAAGGAGTATTATCATGATGGTGACCACCAAGTATTTGATAGACAAGCTTTAGATTATAATTATGAGAAACTGAGGTTGATTGATAGTGTTGTTCAAAATGAAACCATAAAAAATTATATACTAAGACATTCCGCCAAGGTATTTATTCTTAATAGTAAAAGTGCGGCGCAATCCCAGAGTATTTTAGAGTCTTTTAGAGAAAAAAGCACCGATAAGCAAGACAAGGATTACATTGAAAATTTAGTTGCCGCTACTACAAAATTATACCCTGGAAACTTAATCCCGAATATTAAGGTCGTAGACTTCAATAACAATAAGCACGATTTGAGGGCGATTATAAAAAATCCAACCGTTGTATATTGCTGGTCATCCAATTTCAAAATGCACTATCGGAATAGCCACTACATGATACGTGATTTGAAAACAAAGTATCCTGAAGTTGATTTCATAGCAATCAACATCAATGACATGGATAGTAATTCATGGAAGAACACACTTAACTTATTAAAGTATCCTACTGAGAATGAATACATGTTTGTAAACCCAAACGAGGCAATTGAAACCTTCGCCATTGCTCGAGCCCACAAGGTTATACTTACTGACGAAAATGGTATAATTGCAAATTCCAATGCAAATCTTCTAAGCGATAATATCGACGATGATATTGAAAGCCTGCTCTCAAAATCTGGAAGGTCAGAAATTGCTTTAAGAAGACAATTTACAAAGATTTAAAAGTTATCTACGACTAATTACCCTTTCTGTAATCTGCCAGAAACTTCTCCAAACCAATATCTGTTAATGGGTGGTTTAATAAACCGACAATAGAATTTAAAGGTCCGGTCATAACATCGGCTCCTAATTTTGCACAATCGATAACGTGCATGGTGTGACGAACGGATGCTGCTAAGATTTCAGTTTCAAACCCATAATTGTCATAAATCATCCTAATTTCTGCGATTAGATTAAGACCATCGGTCGAAATATCATCTAGACGACCAATAAACGGTGAAACATAAGTTGCTCCAGCTTTCGCCGCTAAAAGGGCCTGTCCAGGAGAGAAAACTAAGGTCACATTAGTTTTTATACCCTTATCACTAAAATATTTACAGGCCTTAACGCCATCCTTTATCATAGGTAATTTAACAACAATCTGGTCGTGCAAATCTGCCAGTGCCTCTCCCTCTCTTACCATACCATCAAAATCTGTAGAAATAACTTCAGCAGAAACATCACCGTCAACAATATTGCAGATGTTCACGTAATGTTTCATAATATTATCATGACCCGTTATGCCTTCCTTTGCCATTAATGAAGGATTTGTGGTGACACCATCCAGAATACCCATATCCTGAGCATCCTTTATTTGGTCTATATTAGCTGTATCAATAAAAAATTTCATGAATTATAACTTTAATTAACTTGATAAAATTACGCAATTGGCGAGGTGTTGAGAATAAATGATATTAAATGATATTAACGATCCAACACCATCAAATCCCGAATTAAGATTATAAAATTATAATCCAAAATGTTTCATAAGCATTTTCTCATAGACCTTATCAGGCAGCACTCTTTTTAAAACTATTGAAAATTTCTGCATGAACTTTCCAACCTTGTAATGGATTTTTGGTCTGGGCGTATTTATTATTTTATAGATATCTCTGGCAACCATTTCTGGGTCTCCCCCATCGTCAACATGCGCATCCATTAATTTCAGGGTTTCGGTATAGCCTTTTTTATACGGAGAATCCGGCCTTATTGGGGCATGATAGCGACCCGCGGCAATATTGGTAGCAAAATCCCCTGGCGCAACATTGGTAATCTCAATACCAAACGCCTTAGTTTCCATTCTAAAGGCCTCAGTTAATATTTCCAAAGCCCCTTTGCTAGCACTATAGACACCGCGATACGGCAAACCCATATAACCAGCAATAGAGGTAATATTAATTATCAATCCACTTTTTTGATTTCGCATCTGTGGAAGAACCGCCTTTATGACATTGATTGGTCCAAACAAATTTGTTTCAAAATTACGCTTGATTTCTTCATTTGGCACTTCCTCGATTGGGCCAGTAATTCCAGCACCCGCGTTATTGATAAGGACATCCAAACGACCTTCTTTATCAATTATTTCTGAAACGGTCTGGTCAATAGACTCTTGGTTTGAAACATCTAAAGACAACAATTGAAACTTTGTTTGCGGGTAATTATTTGGATTTCGGCTGGTCCCATAAACCTCAAAGCCCTTGAGTTGAAGAAACTCACCAATTGACTTTCCAATGCCGGAAGAACCTCCAGTTATCAAAACAACCTTAGACATATTCAATCTTTTAATGCTTCTAAAACTATGAAATTCCCAAAATCAATAAAAGACAAATGGTTTTAATATCTAGTAAGCAAAATTTCATTATCAGGTACAAAAAAAGGCAAGCTACCTACATCACACCGCTACGACCGTTTACCCTTGCTGCGTTCCCGCCCTAGGGGATTCAACAGGAGCTGGTTGTGTAGGACTTGCCGGCCGCAAAGATACAATCTTTTAATACTTTGGCAATGGCTTTTTAAAACGAATTAGAATAAATATCTTGCACGAAAACCTAAAAAATGACTTCAATAAAAGGATTTGTTCTCGTAGGCATGTCAATGTTTTTGATTGCCTGCGGAAAATCAAATGATGACCAAAAGCTAACTATCAACACAAATAGCGCTAAGGATGTATTTTCTATAGACGACACGATTGAACTATCTATTAATAATCCCGAAAATATAGAGATAGGTTCGATTAAATTTTCATTGAACGGAAAAAAAATTACAAAATCACATGATTTAAAGAATGAAAAGCTAGGTCAACTGGAGATTACCGCCAAAATAAAGACTGAAGATTCAGAAGAAGTAATTAAAAAAAACATTACCATTTTAAATAATCAGAAACCTGATCTTTATACCTATAAAGTTTTGAATGAATATCCACATGACATTACATCATATACACAAGGTCTAGAATTTCGAGGTGCGGATTTATATGAAAGTACGGGTCAATATAAAGAATCAAAACTCAGGAAAATAAATTATGAGACCGGTGAAATACTGAAAAATGTAAACTTAGATGACCAATATTTTGCAGAAGGCCTAACTATTCTCGATAACAAGATATACCAATTGACGTGGAAGGAAAATACAGGCTTTGTTTATGATTTAGAGACATTTCAAAAGGAAAGTAGCTTTACCTACGGAAAAAGTAAAGAAGGCTGGGGACTTTGTAACGATGCGCAGGTAATTTATAAATCAGATGGTACGGAGAATATTTGGCTGTTAAATCCTGAAACGTTAGCAGAAAACTCAAAAATTCAAGTGTATACAAATAAGGGGAAAATTGTTGGAATAAATGAAATGGAATATATAAACGGCAAAATATATGCCAACAGATATCAAAAAAATGGCGTTGCTATAATCAACCCAAATAACGGTGCTGTAGAGGGAGTCATCGACTTCTCACCATTAAGAAAAATGGTAAAACAACATGACGGTCTTGATGTGTTAAATGGTATCGCCTATAACCCAGTAACAAAAACCATATTTGTAACTGGTAAACGCTGGGATAAACTGTTTGAAGTAGAAATCACAAAAAAATAAAGTATTGCAGATATATGAAAAATATATAATAGTAAAAGAGAGTGACATTGATGATAGAAATCATGTCAACAATTTAATTTATGTGCAATGGGTTCTTGAAATAGCTCAAGAACATTGGGAAACAAAAACTAAAGTTGATTTAAGAAATGATTATTATTGGATTTTGCTAAGTCATACAATTAATTACAAGGCAGAAGCATTACTTGGTGATAATCTTCAACTTAGAACTTTCGTTACCAAATCTGAGGGACTAAAATCAATTAGGCAAGTAGAAATCTACAATAATAAAACAGAAAGGCTATTAACGACATCCGAAACAACTTGGTGCCTAATGTCCTCAAAAAATAATAAGCCGACTAGAATAATTCCTGAAATCCAAAAGTTATTTAGTTAAATTACCATTAAAGCCGCTGTTAAATTAGAGCCAATAACGTGTTTTAAGCGATTGATTTCATTTCTTTGGTATAAATCATAGATAAGTCAGTATTGCGTAAATTACTAGTTTTAATCGGTTTACTATTTTCACTATTCACACTAGGTCAAAATGCGATAAAGGGAATTGTTTACGATGAATATTCTACTGTTAAGGGTGCAAGAGTCTACAATGAAACCACCAATAACATAGAATTTTCAGATGATGCTGGGAATTTTGAAATACAAGCTAACATTGGAGATAACCTTGTACTTCATTCTCTATTTCACAATAAGCTATACGTTACGGTAGAAGAAATTCATTTTGAGGAAATAGCAGTTTTTGAACTCACAAAATTCACTAATCAACTCGAGGCTGTTGAATTAATTAATCGTACAGATAAAACATTTGATGGTGATGAGACGAATAATCTCATCGAAAATCAAATTTCAAAAGACGTAGTTGAAAAGCATTTTAACTATGAACCTACTCCAACTACCAACATGAATCTTTTGGCAATAGCCGGAATGATTGGTAAACTATTTAAAAAGAAAAATAAAGAGCCTAAAGTAACCTTTATAAGTTCTCAAGACTTAATTACACTATTTGAAAATGATAGGTTTTTCAATTTAAAACTCCTTTCCAACGAATTGAAGATTGAAGAAAATATGCATCATCTATTTTTCGAATATTGCAGTGCACAGAATATTAATGTAAACTTAATCAAGGAAAAAAAGACTATGGAATTATTGGAGCTTCTCTTAAAATATAGTGAAGAATTCAATAAACTGATTGAAGCATCTGATGATGACGAAGGGGATGCCAAGGACCGCATGTGCAAGGATAACTTTGACGTAGCCGACAAAGCCCTTCGAAAGAC
>JBCCOJ010000244.1:0-5107 GCA_039025415.1 Bacteroidota bacterium
CATTCGTTTCTTCAAGTATACCAAAACTAAGTAGCTTTTTTCTAAAATTTCGTCTATCAATATTTTGACCAAGTACCGTTGTATACAAATCTTCAATTGCTGAAAAAGGAAACTTTTTGCCCAACAAATTAAATCCTATCGGTTGGTATTGTATTTTGGCTCTTAATCTTTTCAAGGCAATTTCGAAAATTTCTAAATGATCAAAAGCCAATTCAGGTAGTTTTAAAATATCAAACCAATCAGCTTCTTCGGCATCAGTACTAGCTTCTAACTTATAATGTTTTGGGCTAACCATACCAAAGTAAACTACAGAAACTACTCTATTTCTCGGATCTCGATTCGGAGTCCCGAAAGTATATAATTGTTCCAAAAAATCAACTTCAACACCAGTCTCTTCTTTAAGCTCTCTCTTAACTGCGTGGTCTAAAGATTCATTTTCCTGAACCAGACCACCAGGCAGTGCCCAAGAATCTTTAAAGGGCTCTATTTTTCTTTTAATTAACAATACATCCAGTTGTCCTTTTTTCGTGTAACCAAACACAACAGCATCCACTGCTACTTTTATGTTTTGGATCGTACTCATCCTATAAGTAATTCTTTAGTGTTAATTGTTTTTCTAATCTCTTTTAAGGAATATTCCTTAACTATTTTACCATCTCTAAATACCTCTCTCAACTCTCCATCTTTTTCATCTTCCCAAGAGATTTGGTCAATTAGATGATATTGACCATTGATTTTTTCAATCTTAATAAGCCCTTTTGCAGATTTTTTAGTACCATCATCTGTAATTGGGTCTTTATAAATTTCCCTTCCTTTTCCGTTTACCTCGCCATAAGTAGCTTTCATAGCAAAACCAAAAGTATCTCTTGTATTATATTGATAAGTAAAAGACCCTATCCCTAAAACTATATTAGTAGAGGCAAACCCCTTTTGCTTTAATCTTTCGCAAATTTGAGTAGCTCTCTCTAGCGTTATACTATCTCCATAAATAGCTCCAATATGCGAGTCAAGCTCTTTGTATCCTTTTTCGTTTGTAATACCTCCAAAGGTATCCCATAATAATTCTATTACACCCTTTCTCTCTATTTCTGAACTACCATCAGGGTTTCCACAAATAATATCAACGGGGTCTCCACTATCAGGTCTAATGACTACTTTACCTTCTCTTGACATCACTTCCTTCTTTAAGTTAGGTAAGTATTCAGTTAATACTTTCCATAAATCCCAAGTATCGGAAACAATTGATACAATTCCATTAGGATATACTTCGGTAATTAAACGTTTAAAGGTTTCTTGCTCTCCGGAGTTAGTCCCCATACACATTACAGAGTGTTCTGTAGCTGCAACTGACCCACCAATGAATTCTTTATCTGAATTAGCATTATAATACTTTTCAAGAAAATCAATTGCAGGAATAGTATCTGTTCCCGTAAAACTCAACAAATGTCCTGTTGCACTTAAAAGTGCAGCCTCCAATCCTGCCATTCCTCGCATTGAGAAATCGTGGCCTTGCCAATCAACAAACTCTTTTATAGATGATGTTTCCTCTGCATATTCGTCTAATATTTCACGATACTTTTTTGCAATTGTAGCAGAGGTACAAGGCATCCAAATAGTAGTTGATAACAATGTTTCAAAGTAGTTGGTCAACCAAAAGAATTCTGATTTTGTATTATACATCGTAAACATAGGCACTCTTATTGGTACTGAGACACCTTCTGGCAAAGCCTTAATTATCATCGGGATGTAGCCCAAATCGTGCAATGCTTCTATATGTTTTATACCAACTTTATTGTCTCCTAGATAGTTATTGATTCTTCTTTTATAACTTTCAACTACTATCTCTTTTTGCTGACTAAAAAAGTTTGTTTGAAAGTCTTCAACAATATACTTCTTGATGAAATATTGAAGCCCAAAGAATACTACTTCATCAATGTCACTAATTCTACTTTTTCGTGGTGTCCAATTTGAATATACTAATGTTGTATCCTCCGGATACTGCCTTCTGTGGTCTACTTTATAACCGTCTGTGTAAAGTAATGGATTCATGGTTTGCGTGTTATTAACGCAAATATATGTTAAGCGATTTAATCGACAAAATATTTTGCGTATTTTTTACACAAACTAGTCATAATTTTAAAACTCTTCTTGTTCCAGTAAGTGTATTCACGCATAAAAGACTATTAATTAATACAGATTCATCTTCCATTCGTATTTTAAAAAATTCAGCAACTTGCATAGCACCAATTATTTGGACTACAAAAGGTAATACTCCAGAGGCCTCACAAGTCTCATTTCTCATTAAATTATCAATTTTAGGAAAAGCTTCGTGAAAAGATTTTGAACCTTTATAATTGAACACTCCTACTTGTCCTTCAAATGCCTTAACGCCACCATATACCATTGGAATATTTAATTCTTTTGAACTTTTACTGATAGCATACCGACTTGGATAATTATCTGTACAATCAATTATAACATCAGAATTACTTAATAGTCTCTTTCCGTTACCGTAAGTAAAATTATCAACTTCAATTTTAATTTTAGTTTTTGGTGAAAAAGCATCTAATTTTTGCTTTGCGATTTCAGCTTTATAATTACCAACATCATTTTTATTGAATAGGATTTGTCTTGGCAAGTTAGACGTTTCAATCTTGTCTGAATCAACTAATAAAACATTAGCTACACCTAACCTAACAATATTTTGAGCAACTGTACACCCCAAACCTCCGACACCAATAATAGTCACTTTGGATGTTTGAATTATTGTTTGGCTTTTCTTTCCTATTAAACGGTTATGGACTTCAAAAAGATTTTCCAATTACCTTCCTTTAATTTGACTCGTTATAGTGGTATCTGTTATCTTCTTATCTTCTGCTAATAAAAAGGCTTTACTTAACACAATAGATAAACCTTTATCACCTTCAAAAGGGATGAAAATTTTATCTGTGGTATTTTCAGCAGACCTTGAAGGGACGATACATAAGTATTGATCGTTTGGTTCCATCAAAATGTTTCCACTACCGATATGGATTTTGTAGGTTCTTAATTCTCCTTTTACAATTAAAAACTTACCATCAATGTGTGATTTGTCCCTAATCTTTTTAAGTCGAGGTAATAAACGTTCCAATATAATTTTCCTTGTCTTAGCAATTTCGGTTAAATCCCCAAAAGAATATGCGTGCCAATAATCTCTATTTGCTTGACGTTCTCCATTATTATCAGCCCATTGTGGGTCATTACCAACACTACAAACGCCAACAAATAAATCTACATCCCGCATAATTTCGGTAAATACCATTTTAGGTACGTTTATCAAATCTATAACTTGATTATTTTCATCTTTGAACTTCACTTGGTCTGTAGATACATACAACCATATACCTGCATCGTTAAAGGCTTCATGATCGTTAAGTTCATCAATCCAATACTCTGCTGTGATATTATATTCTGGTAAATATTTTTCACAAATCGTGTTATCTCTACCATCATCATAAGCCCCCATCAAGGAATACTTCCAACCTCTCAAACTAGCCAATACGCTGAATTGATGTTGTTTTAAAATATGGGCTGCCATTCTGTTAGAGTAGTTTCTGGTATTACTTTCTGCTTCAGTTAGGATATATATTTCCCTAAAAGCTTGTTTTAAAGGCTGCTTCCATTCCAAATCTAGCATCTTTTCTCGCCAAGCAATTATAGTTTCCTCATCTGCGTTGACTGGATGCCACAATTTAACAGTGGTCTCACCATCTATCCAATCTATATTTATCCCATTAACATCTTGCCATTTATCATTTATCAAGATAGCTTCAACGGATTGATTTCCTTTAATAAAGTGCCAAATTAACTTCTCTGTAATAGGTCTTACTACACCGTGACGTAAATAATATTTACTAAATGCTTTATAGTCCCAAGTCCTATCTAAGATTAACTGATTATCTATTCGTTGTTTTTGAGCAGAAAATACTTTTTGGATTTCTTTTGCTTCTTTACGAACTTCTTTCAATTTATTGGTTAATGATGAACTATTCTTTACTGTACTTGGAACACTTTTCATAGAAGCACCATCTGGTTTTAACCAAGTTTGTACCACCTTTGCGCCTTCAATGGTAATTTTCAAATTATATTCATCAAAAGCTAAAGTTTTTGTTCCATTTTGCATTTTGAAATCAGGAACCGCCATTTCTTTTAATTCCTCTACAGAGACATTATACTTTTTGGCTCCTTCCAGTAAATATTTATCAATAGTCTTTTTGATATTATTTTGCTTTAACTTCAGCTTAATACGAGATAAAGCACCTAATCCATCTTTACCTCTCATATTTCCTAGAACATAAGCACAGGCATTTCCAAGTGATGCACCCGCTGGACCTTGCCCTGGTATTTTTTCATACCCTTTTTCAAACAGTTTGCTAAGAATTCTTATGGTTTCCTTATCTGAAAAGCGTTCCATTGTCCATACGATTCCTTTTATAAATTGTTGACTTGGACTACATAAGTATGAACCGCTAGTCCATTCGTAGGTGTCTCCATTTTCATAGGTATGGGAATGCTTTTCGGTAGTAACGTTTCTATTAATAGCTACATAAAGTATTTGATGTGCTACTTTTCTATAATTATCTGGGCCAATAATTTTTATATTGTCATCAATTAGGTTTTGAAACTTCTTAGTTGGCTTTGATTGGGAAGCATCACTAGCTGTAATAAATATATTATTATAAGCATCATTGTTGTTCTGTATGCCTTCAATAATATCATTCACTAAACTACCTATGTCATTAGTTTTAAGTTTAAATAGAGTAGTTGAACCATTATCCGATAAAATGGCATTTAATTTCTTTATTGATTTACTAATATCACTTCCATTATAACTATTCCCTACGGAAGAAAGTGCCGGATTATTCAATAAACTTGTAATAAACTCGAGCAGTCTATTTGAGGCTTCATTCTTTTTCAAATAACGCTCTATTTGCTGTATGCTATAATTGATGGGGAATTTATCGAATCGTGTATTATGAGTTTTATCAGCTTCAAGATAATGCTCAATTAGTGTTATCCATTCATCCTCGTTATAGTTGAGATTACTACGCATTAATGCAGAGATTAA
>JBCCOJ010000245.1:0-5063 GCA_039025415.1 Bacteroidota bacterium
ATATTCTTTATTTATCAAAACGGTATCTGGAAAATTAAAACGAAGAATTAATTTGTTTATTTGTTTTTCGGTTTTTATTTTTTCTTGCTCTGGACTAAATTCACTTTTTATGTATTTATCATTCCTTTTACAGGAAAGGGTAATAGATACCGCTATCAAAAAAACAACTCTCAATAATTTTATAACTGATAATCTGAAATACATTTATTGAGCTTAAAAGAGCTTACAATATCCAATTTAGAAATTTTGTTACTATTTCTATATTCTATTTTAAAGTTTTAAAACTTTAATTGCAACTATTTGGTTCGATGAATTATTATTCAATGTTTGTTGGATTTTTAGCAGATTCGTAACTCAAAGCACCATTAGCTTTTTTGTCTCATGGACTTTTATCGGTCTTGAAACTTCAGGTAAATTTGCCAAAAATCGAAGTTTGAATCTTTCTAACCGTCTCTTTATTTCTTGCTTTTGTGTCATGTTCTAAAGATATAGATGTTTTGGTAAAGTCGTTTTCTTTTAAGCCAGCGTTTTCATTTTATCAACTTGGTCAAAATACCTAAAACACTTCTTATCACGGTTGGACTGGACAGTACCTTCACTAGAGGATTTTCGGGCGTACTTCGACTTCGGGAATTGGTTCGGCTTCTTTTACTTTCGGCCTTTCTGAGTTTTTCCTTTTCCTCTTCTGCTTTGCGCTTGGCTTCTTCAGCGTCAGCTTGCTCGATTTTTTTATTGAGCATCTCGTAGGCGCTATTTCTATCAACCGTCTCATTATATTTTCTTGACAGTTTTGAATTTGAAATTAAAGTACTTAACTCAACGTCTGTGAGTATATCCATTCGACTCATTGGTGCACGCATCATCGTTGCGGCCAACGGTGTTGGTTTTCCTTTTTCATTCAATGCTGATACTAGAGCCTCACCAGTTCCTAAGGAGGTTAGCATTTCAGTTGTATCATAGAAAGGGCTATCAGGATAATTTTGTGCAGTGAGCTTTATCGCTTTTCTGTCTTTAGCGGTAAAAGCTCGCAATGCATGTTGAACTTTTAATCCCAACTGGCCTAAGACAGCTTCTGGCACGTCGGTTGGATTTTGGGTTACAAAATAGAGCCCTACGCCTTTACTTCTTATCAATTTCACGATACTTTCAATTTGATTTAGTAACGCTTTTGAAGCTTCATCAAATATTAGGTGGGCCTCATCAATAAACATTACGAGCTCAGGCCTACCGCTATCTCCCTGCTCTGGAAAGGTTGAATAGATTTCAGCTAAAAGACTCAACATAAAAGTTGAGAATAATTTAGGTCTATCCTGTATGTCGGTTAGTCTTATGATGTTTATGTAACCTCGACCCTCATTATTCACCCTTAATAAATCATCAACTTCAAATGAGGTTTCCCCGAAAAAGAGGTCACCGCCCTGTTGCTCTATTTCAACAATTTTTCTAAGTATAGCACCAGTAGAAGCCGCTGAAATTCTTCCGTAGGCATCGGTAAATTCTTTTTTACCTTCCTGGGTGGCGTACTGTAGAATTTTCTTAAAATCCTTTAAATCCAGTAAGGGTAATTTATTGTCATCGCAATATTTAAATATAACTGCGATAATTCCAGCTTGGGTTTCGGTCACGTCTAGAATACGCGAAAGTAAAACGGGCCCAAATTCGCTAACGGTTGCTCGCATTCTTACGCCGTCTTGTTCAGAAATGGTCATTACTTCAACTGGAAAGCCCTTGGCATTAAAAGGAAGGCCGATTTTTTCGTGGCGTTCATCAATTTTTGGATGACCGGGACTCGGTTGCGCGAGACCGCTCAAATCACCTTTAATGTCCATCAATAAGACAGGTATTCCCTTTTCACTTAGATTTTCAGCTAAGACCTGAAGGGTTTTTGTCTTACCTGTACCTGTTGCTCCGGCGATTAATCCATGACGGTTCATGGTTTTTAGGGGTACATTTACAAAGGTTTCGGTCATGGTTTCATTATCCAGCATGGCAGCTCCGAGAGTTATGTATTCTCCCTTATTGGTGTTGCCTTCATTTATGTGCGTGATAAATTCTTCTTTATTGCTCATTGTTGCTTCTAATAGATGGCTAAAAATACGTGATTTTTTAATTGTGGGAAATGTGGGATTCTTAGTTTTCAGTCTCAGTCTCAGTCTCAGTCTCGGTCTCAGTATTTAGTTGCAGTGGCGGTTTACAGTTTCCTAATCAAATCATTCCTTAAGTATTATATAAACGAAACTTTAAAGCCTTTAACTATCTTTTCATCGTTCCTCCTTCGCTCCGCTTCGGCGGACAGGCTATTTTTGTATTCATAAACATCTTTGTACCTCCTACGCCATCGGACGGGTACAGCGGACAAGCACATTCGATTTTCCACCTCGGCTGAGGCTATGGCGGACAAGCACATTCGATTTCGATTTCGATTTTGACTTCTCTTAATTATCTTTGCGGTCTATGACTAGAAGAGAACAACAGGAATTGATTGATAAGGGACTATTACTTCCTTTGATGGAAGAATTTTATACCATTCAAGGTGAGGGTTACCATAAGGGCACTGCAGCGTATTTTATTAGAATAGGAGGTTGCGATGTAGGCTGCCATTGGTGTGATGTTAAGGAAAGTTGGCTAGCTGAATTACACCCGCCCACCGAAACCTCAACAATTGTTGAAAATGCTGCTAAATTTAGTGATACCATAGTAGTTACCGGTGGTGAACCACTGACTTGGGACATGACTGAGCTGACGTCACAATTAAAGGCCAAGAAGCTAAAAACCCACATTGAAACTTCTGGGGCCTATAAATTGACTGGTCAGTGGGATTGGATATGTCTTTCACCAAAAAAATTAAAACTTCCAACTGAGGAAATCTACTCGAAAGCACACGAATTAAAAGTGATAGTTTACAATAAATCAGACTTTGATTTTGCAGAGGAGCAAGCTGAAAAGGTTAACGATCATTGCATTTTGTATTTGCAACCTGAATGGAGCAAGCGAGAAAAAGTGGTGCCCTTAATAGTGGACTACGTTATGGCCAACCGAAAGTGGAAGGTGAGTTTGCAGACCCATAAGTATCTTAATATTCCGTGATTAGCCTTAGTATTAGGTCTATAGTTTTTAGAGTGAATTTAATGACTTTGAAGTATGCTCTCAGTTTGGGAATTTTAGTAAATACCTTTTCACTAATGATTTGAAAAATAATTAGCAATGGATAAAGATTGGTTACAAAAAGCAAGGGAACATTGGAAATATAAGGGTAAATCTCGTCCGCCCTTTGCCATAGCGCCTAAAGAAGGCCAACGCTCTGTTTGGGATTTTCCAAGACCGCCCATCGTTGAAAATGTCTCCAAAAGAGTAGAGGTGTTTTCTAACAGTGTTTGCCTAGCAAATACGTTAAATGCAAAAGCAACACTTGAAACCTCGCATCCACCTACCTATTATATTCCAGAAGCTGATGTTGATTTAAATCTGTTGGTCAAAATGGAAAATAAATCTTCGTTTTGCGAGTGGAAGGGCAGTGCGACCTATTGGGCTTTAAGTTCAAATCCGCAAGCACCCATTGCCTGGTCTTATGCAAAACCCTTTTCAGAGTTTGAGTCCATTAAAAACCATTTGGCCTTTTACCCCCAATATTTAAATTGTAAGGTTGATGGTAATACAGTCATACCACCGCCAGGCGGATTTTACGCGGGATGGATAACTTCAGATTTGGTTGGGCCGTTCAAAGGGGAGCCAGGCACGAGTGGCTGGTAGACATGTATTTTACTATTTGAGGCTGGGGATACTTTCAATCCAGATGATTTCAGTGATTTTTTTTTCAGATTTATAGTTAAAACTGATGTAAAGCGTGTCTGGCCAATATACCTTAAATCGTAACTTTCTTTTTTTTTATAAAGACTCTTAAAAATGGTTCAGATAAACATAATCACCAAAAACGTTGAACAAGCAAATAAAATTACAGCACTTCTTTATGAGGAAAAACTTATTCTAAATGAGTATATCCTAAGGGAGGTTGTAGGCAGATTACCCAATGATCAAAATGAACTTACTAATGTCGAAGAAGTTTTGATTGTTGGTACTACAAAGGCCTTACTTTTCAATACAATTGTTAAAACTTTAGAAAAGCAGTGGAAAGATAATATGCCCGTTATTTATGCGGTACCTATAGTTTATATGGAAGAATCACAAACTGAAGCCATCAAAGAAGGAACGGCAAAGGTCTAGAGTTTATTTGGGGTAATACCAAAATGGAATATTGGCCACTATCTTTGAATTATAGGTGCCATCTTCATTTTCTTCTTTTCGGTTTTTTCTATAGATGTTGAGCGAGTGTTTACCCGTTGAAATACTGTCAAGGAATATAACGGTTTCAAATCCTTCTTGATTATTCTTGTTTCTTGTAAAAACGTAATCAAGGTCATCACAGGTTGTGCTATCAATTTTAATTATGTGCAATTCCTTAACAACTTTCATGTATTCAACTCTTAAACTATCGCGTTTGGCTCTGCTTATATCATTATCGTTAAAATTGACGTCACTATGAAAACCTCTTCTGTCATTTTCTGGCTCTAATCCATCATTAAACTCAAAAACCCTGTCCTCAATTATATCCTTATATTCAATAAAAACAGGAAGATAGTTCGTTGAAATCACTTTGGAAGGGATAGATGCGTCATCTATTAAACCATTCTCTTTATCTAATATTGTTTCATAATTTTCACTATTGGCAAATATTTCGCTTGAGTTACTTTCAACCGACATAAAATTCGAACGGGTATATTCTATTGACGTCAAATAAATCATGCCAAAATAAACTGGTACCAGAGCTAAACTTAATATTTTACCGAAGCGATTGTCTAAAAAGTTATAAACAAGAGGGCGATACAAAAATGAGAGTGTGATATAACTGAAAATCCAATAGAATGGAAAATATATTGCAGACAGCCATTTCTTTTTCTTTAAAAACCCTTGGGTTAAAATGTCTATAAACACGAGCAGCATTCCAAATGAGCATAGAAATATTAAGATAGCACCAGCCACCAGCAGAAAGCTCTTGGACCCGCCGG
>JBCCOJ010000246.1:0-5023 GCA_039025415.1 Bacteroidota bacterium
CGTCTTTGCGATATCGGGATTGACCTTTGGGCCTGGTAATTGGCCGCCCTCACCGGGTTTAGCGCCTTGCGCCATTTTAATCTGAATTTCTGAGGCATTAGTCAGATAATTGGAGGTTACCCCAAAACGTCCCGAGGCCACTTGTTTTATGGCCGAATTTTTCCAATCCCCATTACTGTGTTTATAAAAGCGCACTTCATCCTCACCACCTTCTCCAGAATTACTCTTTCCACCGATACGGTTCATAGCAATCGCCAAATTCTCATGGGCTTCTTTTGAAATAGACCCGTAAGACATAGCACCGGTCTTAAAACGTTTTACAATCTCTGTCCAAGGTTCCACCTCTTCTATGGGAATGGGGTCAAAATTGGTGAACTCAAAAAGCCCCCGAATGGTCATTAATTGCTTACTCTGTTCATTCACTAACGCAGAATATTCCTCGTAAGTCTTATGCTTGTTTTGTCTTACAGCTTCCTGCAATTTTGCAACCGATAGCGGATTAAAGGTGTGTTTCTCGCCGTGTCTTCGCCATTTGTACTGACCACCAAATGCTAAATCCAAACTTGCAGCAATTTGCTCTCTTTGATAAGCGCTTTTATGCCGTTTTGAAATTTCCTTTTCAATTTCCCTAAGGCCGATACCCTGTAATCTGGTTACTGTATTTGGAAAATAATCATTCACGACCTTGCTGTTCAATCCAACACATTCAAACAACTGCGAACCTCGATAGGAATTCAATGTTGAAATCCCGATTTTGTTCATGACCTTTAAAATACCTTTCCCGATGGCCTTATTGTAATTTCTTATGGCAGTGATATAATCGTGGCTTGTTATGTCCTTATCCGTAACTTGTTGATAAACAATTTCGTTGACGATATAGGGGTTTACAGCACTGGCGCCGTAGCCAAACAGCAAGGCAAAATGATGCACTTCGCGAGGTTCCGCAGACTCAATGATTAAGCTGACTTTTGCCCGCTTTCCAATTTTATAAAGTTCATGATTAACGTATGAACAAGCCAGTAAGGCTGGAATTGGAGCGAGATTTTCATTTACACCCCTATCTGAAAGGATTATAATATTTCCACCGTTATCTATTGCTTCAGATGCTTGATTGACTAAATTGTATAGTGCCCGCTCCAACTCATTTAGTCCTTTTTCAACTTCGTATAAAATAGGGATGGTGGTGACTACAAAATCAGGATTGGTGTTATAGTTTTTGATTTTATCCAAATCGTGTTTTGAGATGACCGGATTTTGAATTTTAAGCTTTCGACATTGGTCGGCATTGATTTCAAAAAGATTGGTATCCTCGCCCAAAGTAAGACTGATGTCTGTGATTAATTTCTCTCGGATACCATCCAAAGGAGGATTGGTAACTTGGGCGAACAGCTGCTTAAAATAATTATAAATCAGTTGCGGTTTTTCTGACAGCACAGCAATTGGCGTGTCGTTGCCCATTGATCCAATGGGTTCCTTTGCCAATTGCGCCATGGGCTTAATTATTACGTTTAAGTCTTCTTGGGTGTAGCCAAAAACGATTTGACGTTTAAGTAATGGCGTCTCATCGTGTTCAATCGGGCCTTCTTTAGCGGGGATATCTGCAAGATGGACTAAATTTTCATCCAACCATGTTTTGTAAGGATGTTTATTTACAACAGCCTCCTTCACCTCTTCATCATCAATTATCCGACCTTGATTCATATCCACCAAGAACATTTTACCAGGTTCTAGTCTGCCATGCCGCTCTATGTTTTTTGGGTCGATATCAATTACTCCGGTCTCAGAAGACATGACTACAAATCCATCTTTAGTAACCGTATATCTCGATGGTCTTAATCCATTGCGATCCAAAACTGCACCGATATAATTACCATCGGTAAAGGGAATTGAGGCCGGGCCATCCCATGGCTCCATCAAGCATGAATTATATTCGTAAAAAGCACGTTTGGCTTCAGACATATCAGGATTTTTTTCCCAAGCCTCAGGTACGAGCATCATCATAACTTCTGGTAGGGAGCGACCAGTCATGAGCAACAATTCTACTACCATATCCATTGAAGCTGAATCTGATTTGCCGGGAAGAACGATTGGAAAAATACTTTTGATATCATCGCCAAACCAATCGCTTTTCATCAATTCCTGACGGGAAAGAACTCTTGAGACATTTCCGCGAAGCGTATTGATTTCTCCGTTATGGCACATATAGCGAAAGGGTTGCGCTAAATCCCATGTTGGGAAGGTATTGGTGGAAAATCGTTGATGCACCAGCGCCAGTCGAGTTACTAATGAGGGGTCCTGTAAATCAGTGTAATACAGCTTTATGTCTTCAGGAATTAAAAGTCCCTTATAAATAATGGTCTTTGAAGAAAGACTAGGCAGGTAGAAAAAATGGCTTTGGGAGAGCTTAGAATTTATAATATAATGCTCAGTCTGTTTTCTGGCGGTGAAAAGCTTCAAATTAAAATCAAATTCTGATTGCTCCTTGTGGGATTTACCAATAAAAATCTGTTTGATAAATGGCTCGGTTTGCGTAGCTATTTCACCCAAAACCGATGTATCAACAGGTACATCGCGCCAACCCAAAACCTTTAAACCTTGATTGGTAATATGCTTTTCAAATTGCTCAATACAGTAATTACGTTGATTTTGACGCTTGGGCAAAAAGACATTACTCACCGCATAATCCCCGGCCTCTGGAAGGCTAAATTCACAATTATTTAAAAAGAACTCGTGAGGAATATCAATCAAAATCCCTGCGCCGTCACCTGTTTTCCCATCTGAACTTACCGCGCCTCGATGTTCTAATTTTTCAAGGATTTCAAGTGCTTTGTGTATTATTTTATTGGAAGTATTTCCTTTTAAACTGCATATAAAGCCAGCACCACAATTGTCATGTTCGAATTCTGGATAATAGAGACCTTGTTGTTTCAGCATATTGAACGTTCATTGTAATAAGTAATCAGTTGGACTACCTAATATACGACGTGAGAGAAGTTTATAAAAACCGTAAAGTGATTTTTCAGGTATTAATAATTTTCAATGGTTTAAAATCAATTTATCATTTTTTAATTAGCGTTTTTGTGATGAAAATTCAAAAAGCTTACAAATAAGTTGTATTTCAGCTTAAAACCATAGCTATTATTCAACTTAAGCCGTGTTTCAATATCAAATTCTCAATATTGAAATCAAAATTTGAAAAATCAATATTATCCTTGTCTTAAAATCAGAAATCGATAAAAATGATATGGCATGGCAATATTTTTCAGTCATGAATTTTGAGGAATTTCTTTAACGTTTATTTTTGGATTTATTCAAGATTGAAAAAATGAATTTTGAATGTTGAATAGATTGGAACAACTATACGGTATTAAATAATGAGTTACCCCCGCCTTTTGGCAGGGACAATAATGAGATACCCGCTTTCGCGGGTAAGAAACATGAAAAAAATAGAAGCGATAATAAGAAAATCAAAATTTTCCGAAGTAAAGGAGGCTTTGCACAATGTTGGTGTAAACTTCTTTTCTTATTGGGATGTGACTGGAATAGGAAACGAACTAGAAGGACATGTTTATAGAGGTGTTACCTACAGCACAAGCGATATACAAAGGCGATATCTATCCATAGTGGTAAACGATAATTTTGAGGAGGTGACAATTAAGGCAATTCTAGAGTCTGCTGGCACTGGAAATGTAGGCGATGGAAAAATATTTGTGTCAACAATTGATAATGCATATCGCATAAGGACAAAGGAAAAAGGAAACGATACCCTAAATTAATACTATGGAATTATTGACCACCAATAATGTTTGGATGATGATATGCACGGCCCTAGTGTTTTTTATGCACATGGGCTTCGCCTTTTTAGAAATTGGTTTAACCCGTCAAAAAAATACGCTTAATATATTATTTAAAAATGTATTTATCATAACCGTTGGACTGCTACTCTACTGCTTAATTGGTTTTAATTTGATGTATCCGGGGTTTGAAGCTGATTCATATGGCGTTTTTGCATTTGCCGGTATTGGTCTTGATGCTCCTATGGCGGAGGGTGCACTCGACTTATCCTATAACTCTGGCTATACCTATTGGACAGATTTTTTATTTCAGGGTATGTTTGCGGCCACGGCAGCAACAATAGTTTCAGGAGCTGTAGCCGAACGTATGAAAATTGGCCCATTTATGATTTTTACAATTCTATATGTCGGTTTTGTTTATCCTATCGCTGGATCGTGGAAATGGGGCGAGGGCTTTTTACATACCTTAGAAACTCCTTTTTATGATTTTGCCGGATCGACTTTGGTCCATTCTGTCGGTGGCTGGGCAGCTTTGGTAGCAGTATATTTATTAGGCGCACGGATTGGCAAATTCAAAAACGGAAAAGTGCAAGCCATCCCAGGACATAATATCCCACTGGCCACTGCTGGGGTATTAATTTTATGGTTAGGATGGTTTGGATTTAACGGTGGCTCTGTTTTATCAGCAGAACCAGGAGGGACATCACTTGTATTAGTTACTACGTCGCTTGCCGCGGCATCGGGTGGTGTAGTTTGTGCAATGGTAACAATGTTACGCTATAAAAATATGGATTTGACCATGTTTCTTAACGGAATACTTGGCGGTCTGGTTGCAATTACAGCAGGTGCAGACCAAATGTCCCCCAGCGATGCAATTCTGGTTGGGGGAATAGGTGGTGCTATTATCGTTTTTGCCGTTGCCTTTATTGATAAGCTGAAATTGGACGACCCCGTTGGAGCAATCGCCGTTCATTTAATTTGCGGAATTTGGGGTACACTTGCCGTGGGCATATTTGGAAATTTGGCAGGGACTTCCCAATTAATCAGTCAGCTAATTGGTGTTGGGTGCTACGCTGGATTTTGTATAATAACATCATTTCTGATTATATTTTCACTGAAAAAAATAATGGGAATACGGGTTTCAGAAAAAGAGGAATACGAAGGTTTGGACGTTCATGAACATGGCATGAATGCTTATCCCGATTTTAGGTTGAATGAGTAGATGCCCC
>JBCCOJ010000247.1:0-4977 GCA_039025415.1 Bacteroidota bacterium
AAATAAACACACAACAAGATACTGGATGCTTTTGTTTAGAGTTGATTGGTAAAATACCATAAAGCAGGTAGTGGGAAGGAGTTGGTTGGGGCATGAAGCTCAACGGTCTTGTATATGGGTAGTAGTGGACTTTGAGCAACTGCTTTTCAGATAGCAATATACTTCAATTTAATGAAAAACGGTTCAAGTTTACACTTAAACTGCTATTGCTTATACACGTTGTTGTGTGCAGTTTATTTTTCATTTGGGTTCGACTATATTTGTTTAAATACTCTTAAAGCCGAAATGATTGCACCTTCCATATAGCCTCCAAATTCCGTAGATGTTTCCGTTCCTGAGAAGTATAGTTTATCATTCATATAACTATTCTGTAGCAAAGGATATCCATTGTTTTGATGTGGTCTAAGAATAGCTTGTTTTTCGCTCATAACGAATTCATTTGTCCAAACTTTATCAGAATATCTGCTGTAATTTAAAACTTCATTACCAAGAAGTTCTGCTAACTGCCGTAGCACAAATTCTTTTCTTACTTCTTGAGAATAAGAAATCGCACCACCATTTAAAAATCCTGTGAAACCAAATTTATTTTCTTCCACATTTGTATGGTCGTGCATTTCGCTAACTATACCTGAGTGACTAAATAACATTCCTGAATATCCACTATTCCGCCAAAAAGGTTTGTCATACTCTAAAACAAACTTTATAGAACCTGCCATCCAAGTCTGGACAGTTGGCAGAACTTTCGAAACTGAATTTGGTAATTCAGGCAAAAATTGAATTTGCGAACCTACTAATTGTGGTGGTAAACATAATATGACTTTATCTACTTGTAATTTTTGTCTGTTAGAAGTTTCAGCCTCTAGTTCATGACCTAAATCTGTAATTGAAGTTACCTTTGTATTTAGTTCTATGTCATTATTGTCTAACCGATTAGCCAATGTATCAATTAGTGCCTGTGTTCCGTCTGCTATTCTATAGGATGGACTTTGAGATTCTGGCACAAAAAATTCCTGCGGTGGCTCGAACGATTTGGTCTGAAATAAAGATTTGCCTCTAGAAAACTGTTCAAATTTCTTTAAACCTAATTCATCAATAAGTGTACATAAGTTTTGATGCATATCCGAAAACCAAGTTGCTCCCAATTCTAATGGTGTTTCAAGTGTTCCGTTTATGGTTTGAATACGCCCACCTAATCTTGGTGAGGCTTCTACAATTTTTGCTTGTATATTTCTTTTAGAGAGTAAATAGGCAATGGTTAATCCGCTTAAACCACCACCAACAATTAAAATTTGCTCTTTCAATACATTGTATTTTTGATAAAAAGAAGCTCTAATTGAAAATCAAATAGAGCCTCTTTGAAGTGATTTTTAATTTCTTCCTGCCATTACACCACCATCAATATCCCAAATGGCACCTGTAACCCAAGAACTTTGGTCGGTAAGCAAAAAATGAATCGTTTTAGCAATATCGTTTGGTTTTCCTACACGTCCTATTGGATGAAATTCGTTAAAGCCTTGTAGGGTTTCTTCAATTTTATCTTTCTCAATAAATGCTCCATAAATAGGCGTAACGACTACAGCTGGTGAAACTGCATTCACTCTAATGTTATGCTCTGCCAATTCCATTGCCAAGTGTTGTGTTAAGCTATGTAAACCTGCTTTTGCCATTGAGTAAGCGGAAGAAGGCGTTGCCTTAATGGCTTGTTTTGCCCACATTGAACCTATGTTGACAATAGAACCGCCACCATTCTCTTTCATTAATTTAGAAACGGTTTGCGTAATAAAGAAGAACGCTTTATTAAAATTATGGTAGACATCATAATCTTGAGCTGTATGCTCTAAAAATGATTTTGGACTGAAATATCCCGCTGCGTTTACCAAGTATTTTACATTTGGTGCAATGGTTTTCAGTTCAGATATGAGGTTTTGAATGGATTCAGAATCGAACAAATCGATGCCTATTGTTTTTACATTTCCAATTTTAGATAACTCTTCTTTAGTTGCATCTAAATTTTTGTTTGGACGTCCTAATACGATTACTTCAACACTATCTTTTAGTAATAGTTCTGCTGTTGCTTTTCCCATTCCTGTTGTACCGCCAATGATTAAAGCGGTTTCGTTTTTTTAATTTTACATTTGTTATATATTTAAATTATTAATAATAAAAAAAAAAGTAGTTATTTTAGCTTCTAAATTTTTTTAGCTTATAATTTTATGACAAACTGATTTAATTTATGAAATTGGCCAATCTTGTTGATGTAAGTGACTTTCGCTAATGGCACTTTCGTATAAAAGGTAAATTTTTCTAGCTATCGAATCTATGTTTTCTGCTTTCACATCTTCAAGGTTGCTAATAACCAAATCTTTAATGAAATTGATGAAATTGGTTTTTTGATTTTGTATTTCAATTCTAATGTTTTGATTTTCCTTCGGAATTTCCGCTACAGTTTTTATACACCAACATCCGTTAAAATCTCGTTCTTTGAAAAAGCGTTGTGTATAATCAAACAACGCTAGTATTTGCTCCTTTCCTTGTTGATTTGAAGTTGTGAATGCTTTAATATCTTCTAAAAATGCTACATTTTTAAATCTCAAGTATGCAATACAGATATCTTCTTTGGATTTAAAATGACTGTACAACGTTGCTTTGGCAATTCCTGCTTCTGAAATTATTTCATTAATTCCTGTTGAATTATAGCCATTCTTATAAAACAGGGAAGATGCTGTTTCAATAATTCTATGTCTTATTTCCGAATGTTTCACGCTGCAAATATAAAACAATTTTTCAAAAACAGACAAGTCTGTATATTATTTGTTTTCAAATTACAAACAATGGTATTTGTTATGAGTAGTTGCGTGGGTTAGCACGAAACTCAAAGCACTTGACGAGTGGCTGAGGAACCGTCTGGGATACGGCAGTCGGCAGGACTGGAAGAACCCTGAGCGCAAGGGCAAGCACCTCATCCGGTTAGAGATGGACAAGGACCGGGCGTACGCCTGTAGCAGGACGAGGAAGGGAGGCAAGGCGGTAGCTCAAAGTCCCCTCCTAAGGACTACTATCACACGATCCAGACTTAGAAGGAGGGGGTAGGAGTCGATGCTTTCCTATGACGGTAAAACCCAACCGCTTCGGCGGTCCGACTGAGATGCAATGAACCGCCGTATACGCGACCCGTACCTACGGTGGTGTGAGAGGCGCACCGTAGGCCTATAGCTCACGGCCGTCTACTCGATTGGTAGTCGTATTTTCAAAATTTCAGTTTTGATAGTTTATCTCCAATTAATTCTCTTTGAAGAGTTTGTTCTATTTCAGTAAAATTAGCTTTTTGAGCAGTTTGAGAGATCACTCCATTGTCCAAGTAATGTATGAAGTCGCATGACTCGTTGAGAGTAGAAAAAATATGTGATGAAATTATTACAGTCTTTCCTAATTCTTTCATTCTTAGCAGAAGAGCAGTTAAAATTAGACAGCTTTGGTAGTCCAGTCCGTTGAACGGCTCATCCAATATAAACACTTCATTCTGTTGGGCTAAAATTCCCATCAAAGCAAGTTTTTTTAACATTCCAGTGGAATAAGTTTCGATACACTCCTCCTGCACAAGCAAGTCAAAAATATTCTCAAGTTCTTTCCTATTGAATTTAAGTCCACGAGCTGAGCAAAGGAGTCTTAGATATTCTGTTCCGGTAATCTTGGTTAGAATTGGAGGATTTGTTGGTAAGTATCCCGAGATATCTTTCAGTTTTTTATTCGAATCTAGTTCGATTGTGCCTTTGCTTGATTCTAAGTTAAGCATGCACTTAAAAAGTGTAGATTTGCCTGATCCGTTCTTTCCTACAATTCCGTGAACTTCTCCTTTCTTAAAACACAGATTGATTCCGTCAAGAACTTTATTTTTTCCATACGATTTTGACAAGGAGTTTATTGAAATCACAGGTAATCCCTTAAGTTGTTAGTTGCCTTATTAATCAGATATGGAACCATAAAAAGTAAAAATGGAGGGAAAAGTAGACAGAATCCAATCAAAATTGAATTGATCAATTCTGAATGAGATGGAAAGTATGAATACTTATTCAGGATTCCCAGAATTGGTAAAGCTGAGCCTAACAGCAAAAGAAGTGTAGTGGCCATCCAATTCTCAGGAAATACCACATAGGTTGCAATACCTATTGGCATTGTTGAAAATAGGGAAAAAAGCAAAGCAGTTTTTACTTTCTCTAAAAGAAATTTTTGAGGATTCATTGAGTAGATCCATACAAAAAATTCATGTTCTGATTTAGAGTAGAAGGCACTAAAATTCAAATAAACTAATGCAGTTGAAAAAAGAATAAGGTTATAATTCTTAACTGTTAAAGCGATAGAGCAGAGGCAAAGAGTCACAAATAACATAGCCCATGTTTTTCTAAACCCAATAATGAATTCAAACGGACGCTTATAAAAAGGCGTAGGTACTCTTAATGAAAGGTTAATGTTAATGCAAAATATTGAGGAGACTGAAACAGAGAAAATCAATAATGTACCTTCCAAGTAAAATTGATTGACTAGGAGCATGATTGAAAAAAGGACTGAGAAAATAATTGCTTCAAAGAGTCGCAGTTTACGAAGTTCCCTATCTGAAAATATCAAGTTTACCAGCGCAATATTTTGGAGTTTTAAGAACAAATAGATCGCTAGCGAAATATAAATCCAATGTCCCTTTTCAATCAAGTTTATTGTAAGGTGCGAAATGACAACAAAAAATGCCGCTAACAGAATGTATGCTACAGTCGGACGGAAGCCAGATTCCCTAAGTAGTCGATTAAATCTCAATAATTGTAAATGGAGATAATATTTCATGGTGCACAATACTGACTAACGTAAGCTAAGTTGCTGAATATCAGGGGTCATTTGCTGTGCGATTTTATCCCTCATGGCTTTTGAGAATCCAAGTTCATCAGGGTTTAGGCCTAGTTCTTTGATCTGTTTTCTCATTTTGCTTAC
>JBCCOJ010000248.1:0-4954 GCA_039025415.1 Bacteroidota bacterium
GTTCGTCCATTTTACCATCAATACTGGTATGGTAATGGGCTTGATTCCAACGGTTGGTATACCCCTACCCTTTTTTAGCTACGGTGGATCTGGGCTTTGGGGCTTTACAATATTGCTGTTTATTTTTATAAAATTGGATAGCAATCGGATTAATGAGTGGTGAGATTGAATAAAATTCTCTTCAAATCAAACACTTTTAAGCCATTCACTTACCAATTAGATTGCCACGCTCCTTCGTCGCTCGCAATGACGGGGTGGATTTCTACCTCAAACTCGCCAAGCTAGCTTCCAAGGTTTCAATTTTTGCAAGTGCATCGGCTTCCTTTTTACGTTCTGAGGCAACAACTTGTTCTGGTGCGTTATTAACAAAACGTTCGTTTTTTAGTTTGCCCTGAACTGACTTCAAAAAGCCTTGGGTGTATTTTAATTCTTCGGTGAGCTTTTTGATTTCGGCCTCAACATCAATTGCCCCAGAAATGGGGATATAGTATTCATTGGACTTTACCCTGAACGTCAGCGCTCCGTCAACCGCGCTCTCAACCGCAGTCAATTCTGAAATATTCCCAAGTTTAGAAATTACCGAATCATATGTGCCATCCAACTTTTCGTTATTGATAACTTTTAGTACGATAGCTTCCTTAAAGGCAATGTTCTTTTCCTTTCGAATAGTTCTTATCCCTGAAACAACCTCCTTAACCATTTCAAAATCTGAAATAAGGGCTGAATCAAAGTCAGTCATTTCTGGATTTCGAGAAACTATCAAAGCATCTTCAGGTTCTCGCTCCTTAACATAGTGCCAAATCTCTTCGGTCAAAAAGGGCATAAAGGGATGCAGAATCTTTAAATTGTTTTCAAATAATTCAATTACAGCCTTATAGGTAGTTTTGTCAATTGGGTGCTGATACGCAGGTTTTATCATTTCCAACAACCAAGAACAGAAATCGTCCCACAAGAGTTTATAAACGGTCATCAAGACATCAGACAAACGGTACTTGCTATAATGGTCTTCGATTTCAACTAAAGCACTTTGAAATTTATGTTCGTACCATTGCAAGGCAATTTTAGAGTGTTCAGGTTGATCAATATCAGTCACTTCCCATCCTTTGACTAGTCTAAACGCGTTCCATATCTTATTGGCAAAACCTTTGCCTTGATTGCAGAGTTCCTCGTCAAACATCAAATCATTTCCTGCCGCAGAACTTAGGAGAAGACCAACTCTAACCCCGTCCGCACCATATTCCTCGATAAGTTTGAGCGCATCAGGTGAGTTGCCTAATGATTTAGACATTTTCCGTCTTTGTTTATCCCTGACCAGTCCCGTGAGATAAACATTTTCAAAAGGTTTTTCGCTTCTGAATTCATACCCCGCAACAATCATTCTAGCTACCCAGAAAAATAAAATATCAGGACCTGTTACTAAATCGTTAGTTGGGTAATAGTAATTGATTTCCTCATTTTCAGGATTGCGAATGCCATCAAAAACACTTATGGGCCATAAACAGGAAGAAAACCAGGTATCAAGTGAGTCGCTATCTTGACGAATCGCTTCACGTTCAATATTGATTCCTTGTTCCTTCATTTTAAGATGTGCAGCATCATTATTTTCAGCAACCACAAAATCTTCTTTTCCCTCTCCGTAATAAAACGCAGGAATCTGTTGCCCCCACCAAAGTTGACGGGAAATGTTCCAATCGCGGATATTTTCCATCCAGTGACGGTAGGTATTTTCAAATCGTTTCGGGAATAGTTTTACCTCATCATCTTCAAGAACTGCTTTAATTGCCGGCTCGGCCAAATCTTTCATCTTTAAAAACCATTGGTCTGACAGTCTTGGCTCAATGACGGCTTTGGTTCGTTCAGAGGTCCCTACACTATGGGTGATATCCTCAGTTTTCACTAAAATTGACATGTCATCCAATTCTTGAGCTACTGCCATTCTTGCGGCAACCCTATCCTTTCCCTCATGATGTAAACCAAAACTATTCAATGTACCATCATCATTTAAAATATCGATGATTTCCAGATTATGCCGGTCTCCGATTTCCTTGTCGTTAACGTCATGAGCTGGTGTTATTTTTAAACAACCAGTACCAAATTCAATATCTACATAATCGTCCTGAATAATTGGCACAACGCGGTTGCAAATCGGTACAATTACGCTTTTCCCCTTTAAATGAGAGTAGCGCTTGTCTTCAGGATTAACGCAAACAGCGGTGTCGCCCAAAATCGTTTCGGGCCTAGTTGTTGCAATGGTTAGATAGCCGTCATCTTCGTGTATTTTGTAGCTTACATAATAAAGCTTATCGGTTCTTTCTATGTGAATGACTTCTTCATCAGATAGCGTTGTCTTGGCTTCTGGATCCCAATTGACCATCCTGTAGCCTCTATAAATTAGTCCTTTGTTATATAAATCGACAAAAACCTTGATAACCGACTCACTCATTTCAGCATCAATTGTAAACTTGGTGCGTTGCCAATCACAAGAGCAACCTAGCTTTTTCAGTTGCTCTAGAATTACACCACCGT
The DNA here is from genome assembly GCA_039025415.1 of Bacteroidota bacterium. GTDB lineage: Bacteria > Bacteroidota > Bacteroidia > Flavobacteriales > Flavobacteriaceae > Psychroserpens. Next base: position 2,527 of record JBCCOJ010000248.1, read on the forward strand.
ACTCTTCTGTCCAATCCCAAGCATGTTTTAGAAATTCTTCTATGCTCAAGTCGTTTTTGTCGATGCCCTCTGCCCGCAATTTAGCTACAACCTTGGCCTCGGTTGCAATTGAGGCATGATCGGTACCCGGAACCCAGCACGCATTTTTACCTTGCAAGCGTGCACGACGAATCAGCACGTCTTGTATGGTGTTATTCAACATGTGCCCCATGTGCAACACTCCTGTAACGTTAGGAGGAGGAATAACAATGGTATAAGGTTCTCTCCCGTCTGGTTCAGAATGAAAAAAACCATGTTTCATCCAGTAGTCATACCATTTTTGCTCAACGTTTAAAGCGTTATATTTTGAGGGTATTTCCATGTTTTGGTAAGGTTTTTGAATACTAATCAGCAAAAGTAATTATAATTACATTTGGTAAAAATAATACTGTAAACAATGTTTATTAAATCAATCCCTAATGTTAAGGATTGGTCCGTTCGTCTAAATTATTTTGCAATATGACGAAAAACGAGTAGTTTTGAATTTGAAATATAAAATATGATGTCATGAAAAATTTAATGATAATTTTATGTGTAGTAGCCTTTGGATTAAGTACTTATGCCCAAGATAAAATTGCTAAAATTGAGTTTAAGTCTGAAACCATAGACTATGGTACCATTGAAAAAGGATCTGATGGTGTACGTACTTTTGAATTTACGAATACAGGAGATGCACCTTTGATAATTTCGAAAGTAAAATCAACGTGCGGCTGCACAGTGCCAAAAAAACCAAAAGGACCAATAATGCCAGGTGAGACAGGTGAAATTGAGGTAAAATACGATACCAATAGAGTTAACCCAATTAGAAAAACCATTATGGTAACTTCAAATGCCGAAACACCAACTGTTGCCTTGAAGATAAAAGGATTGGTTGTAGACTCAAGTAAAACAAGTGTTCTTGAGAAGAAGGAAAAAAGCGTTATGGAACAATAATAGTAATTTTCAAAATAAACAAAAGCCCCCATTATGGGAGCTTTTTTTGTTTAAAAGGGTTTTCTAATTTCAGCTGAAAACGTTTTGTTTTATTGTTTCGATCAATTAAAAGTTTTACGGTCTTACTGGGTTTATCCTGAAAAAAACCGATTGCCTCTTGTAGTGTCATTCTATGGGTTGACTTTCCATTAATGGACAGAATCACATCACCAACCAAAAGACCAGCTTTTTCGGCCGGTGATTCCTTTCGTATTTCAGCAATGGAATATGCCGGCTCAAGTTTGTATTTGTAACTTGCGTTTGTTAGTACGGTACTATTGGTGGCATTTTTTCTACCGTAGGTATCGAATGTTGGCCTATCAAATTTTTCTCTGACCACCCGTAAGCCTTTTTGCTCTAAAACAATGCCACTACGATCGTATTTAAATGGTGATTTAAAATTGCTGTTTTTGCGAATTGTGATTTTTGAATTTGGATAATCGACAATCAGATTGAATCGTTTTAAAATTTCCGAAGAAAGGCTTCCACTCCTATTTTCCACTTTCCTGGCATAACTGGTAGTGGAAGAATCTGGGAAAGCCGTATTCACATCCTCTAACCGATAGTTACCTAATTCAAAAGCATCGATACGACTTCTTTTACCGTAAACGTTTCCACTCAGGCCTCTACCTAGAAAATCATCAAACTGCATCGATTCATCGGGAGCTAAACCAAGGGAATCGTTTTCAAAAAGCCAAAGTGCATCTGTACTGCCAGTGTCAATTAGTAAATTGACATTTTTTATTTCCGATTTTAATTGAACCTTAGCATTGATATAGGGCTTTTTATTAAAAAACGCCAAGTCAAATGTTTCGCACTTTTTGCAGGGTTTATAAGTGTAGGTCTCGGGCTCATTCAATTTGATAAATTTCGATTTATAATTAATCTCAACAATAAAATCCCTGAAAATATTATACCCAATTATACCATGGACGGGGACGCCCAGCCGTGGTGTAAAGTCTATATTTTGATCAAAAACAACAAAAATATCCTGGTTGACATTAATGGCATTTCCTACTTTCACAAAATTCTTTTTAGATTTCAATGCTTGTACCGATTCTCCACCACCTAATCCTCTTAAGTAAATATTTTCAACATTTTTTATCTGAAGCGAATCTGTGTTGGTAATATTGAATAGAATGGGTTTACTTACTCCGGTATCAAGCAAAAAAGAGAGTTGAACTCCATTGAGTTCAAGAGGTATGATAATAAGATTATTCACCAATTGAAATTTAATCTTATCAGTTTGTTTGCCCGGAATGTCAAAACGGCCTTGAGAAGCTGATTTAAAAATCCCAATAAAAAGGAAAGCTAAAGAGAGTCGATATAGTAGTCTAGACGTAAACATTTACATTTGAAATATACATTTTTAGAAGGAATTATTAAATTATATAGGAATTATTAAATCATTTCTATA
>JBCCOJ010000249.1:0-4923 GCA_039025415.1 Bacteroidota bacterium
GGTAGTTATCCCAATTACAGCTGGTCGCGATAAGTCGATTAAGTTAATTAACGACGCCAATAATGGCACTAAAGTGGTTGGAGTGGTCTCGCAAAAGGACGAAACCATAGAAGACCCAACCGCTAAGGATATTTTCAAGAAAGGTACTGTGGCCAGAATCTTGAAAGTCCTAAAAATGCCCGACGGTAATACAACAGTGATCATTCAAGGTAAAAAGCGATTTGAGATTGAGGAAGTGGTGAGCGAAACTCCCTACATATCTGCAAAAGTTAAGGATGTTGCCGAAGCTAAGCCAGCTAAGGACAATGAAGAATTCTCGGCGATAATTGACTCTATTAAAGACTTAGCGCTGCAAATCATAAAAGACAGTCCAAACATCCCAACCGAAGCGTCTTTCGCTATAAAAAATATCGAAAGTAATTCTTTTCTGGTGAATTTCGTCTCGTCAAACATGAACCTTTCGGTTGAAGACAAACAAAAACTTTTAGAAATAAATGACCTAAAGGAACGTGCTTTGGCAACCTTGAAATTCATGAATATGGAATTTCAAAAGTTGGAACTTAAGAACGACATCCAGTCAAAGGTTCAAAGTGACATGAGCCAGCAGCAACGCGAGTATTTCTTGCATCAGCAAATGAAAACCATTCAGGAGGAGCTTGGTGGCGGTGTTTCATCCGGCGAAGAAATCGAGGAGATGCGCGCTCGTTCTAAAAAGAAAAAATGGGATGAAAAGGTTGCAGAGCATTTTGATAAGGAGTTGAGTAAAATGCAACGTATGAATCCGCAGGTGGCCGAATATTCCATTCAGCGCAATTATTTGGATTTGTTTTTGGATTTACCTTGGAATGATTTCAGTGAAGATAAGTTCGACTTAAAACGTGCCAAGAAAATTCTTGATCGAGATCATTATGGTTTGGACGATGTTAAGAAACGAATTATAGAATATCTAGCGGTACTTAAGTTGCGAAATGACATGAAGTCACCAATTCTTTGTTTGTACGGCCCTCCAGGAGTAGGAAAGACTTCACTTGGTAAGTCAATTGCAGAGGCCCTTGGTAGGGAGTATGTTCGAATGTCTCTTGGTGGTCTTCGGGATGAAGCCGAAATTCGAGGTCATAGAAAAACCTATATTGGTGCAATGCCCGGTCGGATTATCCAAAATCTAAAAAAGGCCGGTACTTCAAATCCAGTATTTGTATTAGATGAAATCGATAAATTGGGCAATTCCCATCAGGGTGATCCATCTTCAGCTTTACTGGAAGTTTTGGACCCAGAACAGAATAGCGAATTCCACGATAACTTCTTGGAAATGGGCTTTGACCTTTCGAAAGTGATGTTCATCGCCACATCCAATACCTTAAATACAATTCAGCCGGCCTTACGCGACCGAATGGAAATTATCAATGTAACTGGTTACACCATTGAGGAAAAAGTAGAAATTGCCAAACAACACTTACTCCCTAAGCAACTAAAGGAGCATGGTCTAAATACCAAGCATTTGAAAATTGGTAAGCCGCAACTGGAAAAAATTGTTGAAGGTTACACGAGGGAATCTGGTGTACGTGGGCTCGAAAAGCAAATTGCGAAAATGGTGCGACATGCAGCCAAGAATATTGCTATGGAAGAAGAATACAACCTAAAAGTGACCAACGATGATGTAACTGAAGTTTTAGGCGCACCAAGATTATTGAGGGATAAATATGAAAATAATAAGGTTGCGGGTGTTGTCACTGGACTTGCCTGGACCCAGGTTGGAGGCGATATTTTGTTCATAGAGTCAATTTTGTCCAAAGGCAAGGGTAACTTAACTATTACCGGTAACCTTGGGAAGGTTATGAAAGAATCTGCAACAATCGCAATGGAATATATCAAAGCCAATACAGATGAGTTTGGCATTAACCCTGAGATATTTGAAAAATACAATGTTCACATTCATGTTCCTGAAGGTGCCACCCCCAAAGATGGACCTAGCGCGGGAGTAACAATGTTGACATCATTGGTGTCCCTATTCACGCAAAGAAAGGTGAAAAAGAATATTGCCATGACCGGTGAGATTACCCTTAGGGGAAAAGTACTCCCAGTTGGCGGCATCAAAGAAAAAATACTAGCCGCAAAGCGGGCACGAATCAAGGAAATTTTACTTTGTGAAGAGAACAGAAGGGACATTGAAGAGATAAAACAAGAATATCTTAAAGGTTTGACCTTTCATTATGTTAGTGACATGAGTGATGTTTTAAAATTAGCTTTGACCAACCAAAAAGTTGAAGGGGCAAAGAAGTTATAGGATACTTATTAAGTAAATTTAAAGACCTTTTGGGTTTTACCTTGGCGCCGAAGCTTGAGGCGAAGGTAGAAAACCCAAAAGGTCTTTCTGATTTTAAAAATAAAACGCGCACTCCCGCGTTTTAGAATAGATTTATTTATTTTGCACACTTTATGCGAAAAGGATTTGCCACGTTTTTCTGCCTATTAGTTTCGGGCGTTTGTCTTGCACAATTGGGTGGTGAATCGACGTATCAATTTCTTAATTTAATCGCCTCGCCAAGGCAAGCCGCGCTCGGTGGAAAGGTCATAACCAACTACGATTATGATGTGACCAGCGGTCTTTTCAATCCGGCTTCAATAAATACCGAAATGGATAATCAGTTAGCCATCAATTACTCAAGCTATCTCGGTGGTATTAGTTACGGTACGGCGGCATATGCCTATACTTATGATCGTCACGTACAAACGTTTCATTTTGGGGTAACCTATATCAATTACGGTACGTTTGATGGTTATGATTTAAACGGTGTGCCTACTGGTGAATTCAGTGGTAATGAGGCCGCGGTTTCCGCAGGTTATTCCTACAATATACCCTTTACTGATTTTTATATTGGCGCCAACCTAAAGGTCATAACCTCCAAATTGGAAATATATAATTCCATCGGTCTTGCGGCAGATTTTGGGGCCATGTATATCAATGAAAAACTGGATTTTCAGGCAGCATTTACGGTAAGGAATTTAGGAGCTCAAATAAAGACCTATGCCGGCTTAAATGAGTCACTACCATTAGAAGTAAACTTAGGCCTGTCGCAGACCTTGCAGAATATGCCTTTACGCTGGCATTTGACGTTTGAAAACTTACAACAGTGGCCCATAGGGTTTTCAAATCCCGCTCGGGCAACCACAGATTTGAATGGCAATCAGACCCAAGAAGAGACCAGCTTTTTCAATGAACTTTTGCGTCATACGATAGTTGCGGCGGAGCTTTGGCCAGACAAAGGGTTTAATTTAAGGTTGGGATATAATTTTAGAAGGGCAGAGGAATTACGTATTTTAGAACAGCGTAATTTTTCAGGATTATCTTTTGGGGTTGGAATCAAATTGAATAAAATGCGATTTAGTTACACCCACGCTAGATATTCCGGAGCCAGTAATGCAAATTTCTTTGGTCTTCAAATAGATTTGAATAAGGGATAGAACTAGAATATGCCAAAAATTACAATCGCAATAGACGGATTCTCATCAACAGGAAAGAGTACAGTGGCCAAAAGACTGGCCAAGGAATTGGGATATGTTTACGTAGATACAGGAGCTATGTATAGAGCCGTGACATTATTCGCAATGCGAAATCAAATTATATCTCCTAGTAATTTTGACAAAGAGGCACTAATATTAAATCTTGATGAAATCACCATTAGTTTTCATTTTAATGCTGAATTGGGCTACGCTGAAGTCTATATTAATGGAGAAAATGTTGAAAAGGAAATTAGAACACTCCAAGTTTCAAGTTTCGTGAGTCAAGTGTCAACCATTTCAGAAGTGAGACAAAAACTTGTTGAACAACAACAAAACTTTGGCAAGGACAAGGGTGTGGTAATGGATGGCCGTGATATTGGCACCGTTGTTTTTCCTGAGGCAGAATTAAAGTTATTTATGACTGCTTCGGCTGAAAAGCGCGCGACTCGACGTTATCATGAACTACTCGAACGCGGGGATAAGGTAACCTATGAAGGTGTTTTGGAGAATGTCAAATCTAGAGACCACATTGATTCCACCAGGCAAGATTCACCGTTAGAAATGGCTCAAGATGCCATTAAAATTAATAATTCAAATATGACGCTCGATGAGCAGTTCAATTATATTCTCAATTTAGCAAAAGCTAAGATTTCCGCATAAAAAAAGGGTACTTATAGTTAGGAATAAGTACCCTTTTTAAGACAAACTAACTCAAATATTTATTCTGTTTGACGCTCTGCAGTGCCGTCTTGGTCTTCGAACAAACGACCTTTGCCATTTGCAATAAAGACATTTGTATTGCCCATATTGTCTAAAATCAATATGGCGAATTCTGCATCTTCAATACCATTTTCGCTAATATTACCCGATATGGCGATTAGAGTCTCTGCCATTGCATCTCCAATATTATTGGTGAATTTAACGTAGGCCGAGAATGAATTACCAGAACCCGAATAAAATGTATCGGTAATATTGCTGTAAGTTGAGCCATTGGCTTCGCTTCCTGCAAAATTAAACTCCCTTGCTTGTGAGTTTAAGTTACTAAATGAGATATTAGTGTCATTAAATATGGTACCTAATGGGCTATCGTTTTCCACATTAGTGGCCTTAAGTTCAAATGGGGTAAACTTAAAATCACCAGAAATGTCTGGAGTCTCATCTCCGTCTCGGAAGGTGAATCCCAGATTTTGTAAAGATTGAATAAGTTCAGGTGTCACAAAATTCTCTACCTGTTGCTGTACGGTGAGATCTTGTGGATTGTCTTCAGAATCATCTTCGCTACAATTAAAAATGACTAAACACGTAAATACGAGTAAAAGGAATTTTGAAATTTTCATTTAGTATTTTTTTAGATTACAACTACTAATCGAAAGGATCATAATATGTCATCAAAAAAAAACGGTTGTCAAATATTTGACAACC
>JBCCOJ010000250.1:0-4885 GCA_039025415.1 Bacteroidota bacterium
ATTGAATTATTAAAAGCTTTAAATTATGAGGTCAAGACTGTTAAAAATAAAGAATCTGGTCGTGCGTTTTTGTCTAAGGGTCTTTTGGATGAAGCAAAGACTTTGGCCAACGAGAATGTAGCTATTTATAAAGACCTTATATCAGAAAATAACGTTCTGATAGGGATAGAGCCATCGGCTATTTTAACCTTTACGGATGAATACATCAAATTGGCAGATGATAAAATTTCCGCAAAGAAGATTGCAAAGCACGCCTATTTGATAGATGAATTTATAGCTGATGAAATCAAACTTGGCAATATTAACTCCTCGCAATTTACTAAAGAAGAAAAATCAATCAAGTTTCACGGGCATTGTCACCAAAAGGCGCTTCGAAATCAGTCTTCTAGTTTTGAGATGCTTAATCTGCCTACCAATTACAAAGTGACAATTATTCCCAGCGGGTGTTGCGGAATGGCAGGTAGTTTTGGTTATGAAAAAGAGCATTTCGAAATTAGTATGAAAATTGGGGAACAAACACTCTTTCCAGCCATAAATAGAACTAAGGAACAAGTAATCATCGCCGCTAACGGTACGAGTTGCCGTCACCAAATAATGGATGGAACCCGCAAAAAGGCACTACACCCTGTTAGCATTTTGCATAAGGCACTGCTTGACTTATAATAATACTTATTTATTTTTTTTCTTTTTGACTTTTTCCGGTTTGACTACGGTTATAGCGGCGATTAAGTCTTTGACCTCCATATCCTTTACATCTTCATCGGCATAAAATGCCCTGAGCTTATCATTATTGTAGTTGTAGATTTTCCAGCGTTTAAACTGATACTCCAAAGCGGTGAAATTTTCGACCCAATCCCCGGAGTTCAAATAGGTTGTCTGGCCCCATTTGTTCTCAATGGTTACCATTTTTGGTTGGTGGATATGCCCACAAATCACGAAGTCATAACCGTTTTCAATAGCCAAATCAGAGGCCGTTTTTTCGAAGTCGTTTATATATTTAATAGCGCCTTTAACGCTGTTTTTTATTCTTTTGGATAGAGAGTATTTTTCTTTACCCATTTTTTCCAAGAACCAATTTACCGTTCTGTTTAGAAGAATCAAAAGGTCATAGCCATAGCCCCCGAGTTTGGCAAGCCATTTGGCATTTTGGATGGAAACGTCAAAAACATCCCCATGGAAAAACCAAGCCTTTTTGCCGTCAAGATTTAATACCTTTTTGTCAACGATTGAAATATTACCAATGGTCGTATCACTGAACTTTCTTAGCATTTCATCGTGATTTCCGGTGATGTAGATGATTTCAACACCATCGGCAGACATGTCCATAATCCGTTTGATGACCCTTAGATGGGATTTTGGGAAGTATCGTTTACTAAATTGCCAAATATCAATAATATCTCCATTGAGAATTAATTTTTTTGGCTGGATACTGTTAAGATAGGTCAAGAGTTGCTTGGCATGACATCCATAGGTACCAAGATGCACGTCAGAAATAACGGCTATTTCAACTTTTCTTTTGTTTTTCAATATGATAATCTTTCCATTAGCAAATAACTTGATTCAATTTGAGATTAGATGTTTTTAAAAATTAAAAAACAATGAGCAAATTGTTAAGCCAATGTTACCCTTTTCCAATAGTAATAGGATTTTGAACGAGGTATTCTGTTTTCATTTATCTATTTTTGAACTCTTTTAAAGATAAGTTTAGAAAATGGCGGGAAACTCTTTCGGTAAATTATTCAAGCTAACCACCTTTGGGGAATCCCACGGTGAGGCCATAGGAGGGATTATTGATGGTTGCCCTGCTGGTATTACACTTAATTTTGAAGCTATTCAGAATGAGATGAACCGCCGAAAACCAGGTCAGTCAGATATTGTGACCCAAAGGAAGGAGCCTGATTCTGTCGATTTTTTTTCTGGAATATTTGAAAACCAAACAACGGGAACACCTATAGGTTTCATAATAAAAAATACCAACCAAAAATCTAGGGACTACTCACACATAAAGGATGTTTATCGACCAAGCCATGCAGATTTTACGTATGAGCAGAAGTATGGTGTTAGGGATTATCGTGGAGGTGGTAGAAGTTCAGCCAGAGAAACGGCTTGTAGGGTAGTGGCTGGGGCAATAGCAAAGCAAATGTTGCCTGAGATTAAAATCAATGCATTTACCTCTTCAATCGGAAATCTTCATTTGAAAACACCGTATCAAGATTTGGATTTTTCAAACATTGAAAACAATACGGTTCGCTGCCCTGATACGGATTTGGCCGAACAAATGATTTCTAAAATCAAGGAGATTAGGAAGGCAGGCGATACGATTGGCGGCATAGTAACCTGTGTTATTCAAAATGTACCGATAGGTCTTGGAGAACCTGTTTTTGATAAATTACATGCAGAATTAGGTAAGGCCATGCTGTCCATAAATGCAGTAAAAGGTTTTGAGTACGGTAGCGGATTTGCTGGTGCAGCGATGCAGGGTTCAGCGCATAATGATTTGTTTAATAGTGACGGCAGTACAAAAACCAATTATTCTGGTGGTGTGCAAGGTGGTATTAGCAATGGCATGGATATATACTTTCGAGTGGCATTTAAACCCGTTGCAACTGTAATTCAGAAACAAAATACCTTAAATAATAGCGGTGAAATCGTTGAAATGCAAGGTAAAGGCAGACATGATCCTTGTGTTGTGCCAAGGGCAATTCCTATTGTGGAGGCCATGGCAGCGCTGGTTTTAGCCGACTATACATTATTGAGAAGGCAAGAACATTAAAGAAAAAATTAATTAAAAGATTCCCGCTTTTGCAGGAAGAGGCATGAAGAAATTAGCATTACACTGGAAAATCATCATCGGGATGGTTTTGGGTATTATTTGGGCATTATTATCAAGCTCACTCGGGTGGAGTGAATTTACAATCAATTGGATTGACCCATTTGGTACGATATTCATCAATCTACTTAAATTAATTGCCGTTCCGCTTGTATTATTTTCAATAATTGCCGGTGTGGCCAATATTGGTGATCCATCTAGTTTAGGACGAATGGGGGGTAAGACTTTAGGAATCTATTTGGTAACCACAATTTTAGCAATTAGCCTCGGTCTGGTTTTAGTCAATGTCTTTGCCCCCGGGAAATTAATTGATGAGCAAAGCAGAATTGATAACCGAATAAGCTATGAAATATGGGCAGATTCTCAGGGTTATGAAATAAAAGACGGCGTTAACTATCTAAAAGACCCAGAGTTCTTTGAACGTGCCCAGGAAATATCTGAATTGTCAAAAAGCGAATTAGAGGATGCTTCAGTTGGCGATAAAATGAAAACAGCCGAGCAGAATAAAGAAGCAGGCCCACTACAGCCCCTAGTAGACATCGTACCGAGTAATTTCTTCTCGTCACTAGCCGATAATGGTAAGATGCTTCAAATTATATTCTTTGCAGTTTTTTTTGGCATCTGTTTGCTTTTTATACCAGAAGAGAAATCAAAACCGGTTTTGAAATTAGTAGATGGCATCAATGAGGTGTTTTTAAAGATGGTGGATATTGTAATGCAAGCGGCTCCATTCTTCGTTTTTGCTTTATTAGCAGGTGTAGTATCAAAAATGGCTGGAAATGATGTTGGTAAAGTTCTTGAAATTTTTAAGGGTCTTGGCTGGTATTCCCTTACGGTTTTGGCAGGGTTGCTACTGATGATTTTCGTGGTTTACCCTATGATATTAAAACTATTTGTAAAACAGATTCCTTATTCGGGCTTTTTTAAATCTATGAGCCCGGCACAAACGTTGGCGTTTTCAACTTCCAGTAGTGCAGCAACACTTCCAGTCACCATGGAATGTGTTGAACAAAATCTTGGCGTGAATAAAAAAATAACAAGTTTTGTTCTGCCAATTGGAGCAACTGTAAACATGGATGGTACCAGTTTATATCAGGCTGTGGCCGTCATCTTTTTGGCGCAAATCCATATGATTGACTTGACCATTGGTCAACAAATAACGGTTGTTCTTACTGCAACTCTGGCTTCAATTGGCTCTGCCGCAGTGCCAAGTGCTGGTTTGGTCATGTTAATCATAGTATTGAGCTCGGTTGGTTTAAATCCAGCGTGGATTGCCATAATTTTCCCAGTTGATAGAATTTTGGATATGTTTAGAACCGTGGTAAACGTAACTGGTGATGCTACCGTAAGTTCAATTATTGCAGACGGGGAGGGGATGTTGGATTACGCGCCTAAAAATCCCGCAGAAACATTTGAATTGGATTCATAGGGGATTAAGCCGCAGCTTATAATTGTGCTACTTGCATTTTTTTATTTTGTGTTTGTGGTTTATAGATGAAATATGCAAAAGCTATAATCTCAACAACTTTTTCAACACTTTCATCGAGTTTTTGAATAAAGATTATTGTAAGAATTTACATTTGAACAATAAATAATGTGTTATCAATCAACATAGTAAAGTGGTTTTTAGTTGTTGATTAGGTTAATTAATTTATTGGTTGAAATTAGAAAAGCCCTTTTTCATAAAAGGGCTTTTTAATTTAAGAATTTTGCTTTTAACTCTGGTGTTGGTATCATGCACTCTTCCTTTTTACCGTACCATTTATAACGGTTTCTTGCAACAAAATCATAAACCCAATTTCTTATGAAGGCAGGAACAACAAGGAAAACCGTCATAATGTTTCTGGGAAATCCAAGATGCTTAGCCACTTTAAGGGCAGCGGTCGATTTAATGGACAAACCATTTTCATTTGAATAGAGTAGAATGGAGTCGGTTTTTTCAGTATCAATATTATATTTTGAAATGACGCTTTGTCCAATATCACTCTCTAGCGGTGCAAATAGAAATCGATTATTCTTATCGTATTTTATAACGTATTGTATGGCAGAATTGCA
>JBCCOJ010000251.1:0-4874 GCA_039025415.1 Bacteroidota bacterium
ATACCCGCGCCGTCGGTGAACGAGCGCACCTGCTCGACGAAGTCGTCCGTCTTGTAGTTGATGGCCAGATCCGCGCCGTGGGACCGGCAAAAGTCGCACTTGTCGGAGCTACCGGCGGGTGAATATTGCTACGCGAGAAATAGTCACGAATTTTGGGGCTACGGTGCTGGATTGGATTTTGAACGCAATATCTTGGTAAAGAAAAACGCACCTGAACTGCTCGAGAAATTTATTAAACGAAAATCGTGGAAAGCAGCTCCAATTGTACTTTCTGGGAATACGGACTGCTACCAACCTGCCGAGCAAAAATTCAAGATTACTAGAGCCTGCCTTGAAAAATTCCTCAAATATCGCCACCCCGTTTCGATAATTACAAAAAACGCTTCGATTCTGAGGGATTTGGACATTCTGAGAGAATTGGCAAAGAACAATCTGATATTTGTAAATATCTCCATTACTTCGCTTTCTGAAGAAACAAGACGTCTACTTGAACCTAGAACAGCAAGTATCAAAAAACGAATTGAAACCGTAAGAATTTTATCAGAGAATGATATTCCAGTAAATGTGATGATGGCGCCGATTATCCCTTCTATAAATAGTCACGAAATATTGAAGTTGGCTAAAGTGGTTTCAGATGCTGGGGCCTTAAAGCTATCCCACACTGTAGTTAGATTGAATGGCGCTATTGCAGACATATTTGCTGATTGGCTCGATAATACCATTCCTGAACGTGCTAAGAAAGTGCTGCATCAAATAGAGGCCTGCCACGGTGGTTCTCTCAACGATTCCCGATTTGGCACCCGAATGCGAGGTGAAGGTGAAATCGCTAAACAGATAAATGATATGGTAAAATTAGCTCAGCGCAAGTATTTTAGAGGGAAAGCAATACCGAAATTAAATACGGCGTTACATGAAGAATATAAGGATGGGCAGTTGCGATTGTTTCGATAATTAATAACAATTTTTTAACCCAAAACCATTTTATTTCATGATGTAAGTCAGTTTTCAGTTCTTTAATTTTGACTAATTTCAAGTTTCAAAAATCAAAGGCTAAACCAATTATGAAACCCAGTACCAACTTCCAGATTACCAATCTTGGTCAACCCACTATAAAATCCCCAATACACCTAAGTAAAATCAAGGGCGATAACATCTTCAACTTTATTGAGAATGATGAACGTATACTGGCCAACGTCAAAATGAAACCCCTCAAATCGCAACTTGAATCTGATACCGAACCAGATTCCTATTTGCGTTCAGGCCCTAGGGAACTGGTATTTTTTGATGGTAAAAATACCACTGCTGCCATCGTAACTTGTGGTGGGCTGTGTCCTGGTATAAATAACGTGATTAGAAGCGTGGTCATGGCGCTGCATTATTTTTATGGAGTAAAACGCATAATCGGCATTCCTTATGGTTACGAAGGTTTAAACCCAGATAGTGGCCATGAGTTTATTGAGTTGACCCCAGATAAAGTTAAGGACATTCATGAATTTGGCGGTACCATTTTGGGTTCTTCTCGTGGAGCTCAGAGTGTTGAGGCCATGGTTGATACCTTGGTTAATAACGAGATTGATATGCTCTTTACAATAGGTGGCGACGGCACTCTTAAAGGCGCTAAAGCTATTGGAGATGAAATTCTAAAGCGCGGACATAAAATCGCAGTTACCGGAATTCCTAAAACCATTGATAATGATATCGATATTATCGATAAATCTTTTGGTTTTGAAACCTCTTTTGACGTTGCCTGTCCCATTCTACGTGATGCCCATAACGAGGCCGATGGTCATTTTAACGGCATGGCACTAATAAAATTAATGGGACGCGATAGTGGATTCATTGCTGCCTCTGCGGCTTTGTCTATGCCAGTGGTCAACTTTGTTTTAGTGCCTGAAATGGATTTTCAACTTGAGGGCAAAAATGGATTCCTTGAAAACCTAAGAAAACGATTAGAAGCTAAAAAACACGCCGTTATTGTAGTTGCTGAAGGTGCTGGTCAGCATTTATTCGAAAACAAAGGTGACACCGAAACTGATGCTTCTGGAAATGTTCAGCATAAGGATATCGGACTTTTACTTCAAGACCGCATAAAATCTTATTTGAAAGGCAAGGGAATGGAACACACTATTAAATATATAGACCCGAGCTACATAGTAAGAAGTGCCCCAGCCAATGCCAATGATAGTTTGTATTGTAATCGTCTAGCCTATCATGCCGTTCATGGTGCTATGGCAGGAAAGACAAATTTTGTTGTCGGAACCGTAAATAACAGATTTGTTTACTTGCCAATTGAGGATGTTACCAAAAAACGGAAAAAGATTGACATGGAGGGCGGTTTCTGGTTCGGTGTTTTGCAAAGTACAGGGCAGCCCTTTATGATGAAGTAGTTCAATTTGTTTATTTATAACCTCTTTGCTTTACTTCAATATGTTCATAAACTAATTGTTCTTTATGCAGATTCCATTTGCCTAATGTCCCGGTATATTCCCAAGCCGCTACGTACGCGTAATGTTCATCATCCCGTTTTGCCTCGCCCTCATCAGTGCTGTACTCTTCCCTAAAATGGGCTCCACAGGACTCTTCTCGATTCAGTGCGTCGCGAGCGTACAGTTCTGCAAGCTCTAAAAAATCGGCGAGTCGTCCTGCTTTAGCAAGCTCATCATTATATTCTTTATCGCTGCCGGGCACTATAACTTCTTCCCAAAAACGGTCTCGAAGCTTTGTAATTTCTTCAATTGCCTTTTCAAGTCCAGACTTATAACGCCGAATGCCACAATATTCCCACATTATCTTACCAAGTTTCTTATGGAAATAATCAACAGGATGTTTGCCCTTACAATTCAATATGCGTTCTACTTGTTTTTTAACTGATTGCTCTGCTTCTACAAAGGCTTCTTCAGAAATTGATGGTTTTTCCGTTTCAATTTCTGCTGCTAAATAATCACCAATAGTGTAGGGTAAAACGAAGTAGCCGTCTGCTAAACCTTGCATTAATGCAGAGGCACCCAAACGGTTGGCGCCGTGATCGCTAAAATTCGCCTCACCAACAGCATAAAGGCCGGGTACGGTTGTCATAAGATTGTAATCCACCCAGAGTCCACCCATGGTATAATGAGTCGTAGGATATATTTTCATTGGGGTTTCGTAGGGATTGATATCTTTGATTTTTTCGTACATCTGAAAAAGATTGCCGTACTTCTGTCTTATGACTTCTTGTCCCAGTTCCTTAATTGTTTTTTCATCTGGGTTTACAAGTCCTTTTACGTGTGCCTTTTCTTTTCCATATCTTTTTATTGCTGACGAAAAATCCAAATACACCGCCTCACCGGTAACATTTACACCGAATCCCGCATCACAGCGTTCCTTGGCAGCTCGTGAGGCGACATCCCGAGGCACTAAATTCCCGAATGCTGGATACATGCGCTCGAGATAATAGTCGCGGTCTTCTTCTTTTAAATCATTAGGTTTCTTTTCGCCTTTCCGCAGAGCTTCCGCATCTCCTAGATTTTTGGGCACCCAAATGCGACCGTCGTTTCTAAGTGATTCAGACATCAATGTGAGTTTTGATTGGTTTTCACTTTCAGCAGGAATTGCAGTGGGATGAATTTGATTAAAACACGGATTGGCGACGAAGGCACCTCTTTTATGAGCCTTCCATGCCGCAGAAGCATTACTGTTCATGGCATAAGTGGATAAATAGAACAAGTTTCCATAGCCTCCAGTTCCCAAAACTACCGCATGTGCTGAATGTCTTTCGAGTTCACCAGTCACTAAATTACGGGCAATAATGCCTCGTGCTTTCCCATCAATAACGACAATATCCATCATTTCGTGACGATTGTACATCTGGATTTTTCCACGTGCAATTTGACGATTTAATGCTGAATATACACCCAGAAGTAATTGCTGTCCAGTCTGTCCTTTAGCATAAAATGTTCTAGACACCTGCACACCCCCAAAAGACCTGTTATCCAGCAATCCCCCGTATTCTCGAGCAAACGGCACGCCTTGTGATACGCATTGGTCGATGATTCCCGATGATACTTCTGCTAAACGATATACATTGGCTTCCCTTGAGCGATAATCACCCCCTTTTATGGTATCGTAAAACAAGCGATATACAGAGTCGCCATCACCTTGATAATTTTTCGCAGCATTAATTCCGCCCTGAGCTGCTACCGAATGTGCCCTGCGCGGGGAATCATGATAGGTAAATGCTTTTATATTGTAACCCAGCTCCGCCAAAGTAGCCGCTGCCGAACCACCAGCAAGCCCAGTACCAATAACGATGATATCAAGTTTACGCTTGTTGGCGGGACTTACTAAATTTAAATCATCTTTATAACTGCGCCATTTGGTCTCAATCGGTCCATTTGGGATTTTAGCATCAAGAATTGACATCGTATTAAATATTTGGTTCCATAGCGTGGTGTTCATCAATTAAAGGTCCACCATTAAGAATTTCATCAGAGGCTTCACTACTGAATTTATCGAAATTGATATGAAATGAATGTGCTAATTGAATGGCTTTACTAATATAGGCGCCCTTTTGCAGCCAGGTATTCATGGGGTCTAACATTTCTGAAGGAACATCTTTACAGTATTTGGGCATGTATAATCCAAAAATAGGATGTTGTTCGTAATAGACCTTTTCCAATTCACCCTCTAAAATAGACGTAATCATTGCTCGGGTGTACTTGAGTTTGATTCTAGAACCAACTCCGTAAGGGCCTCCACTCCAACCCGTATTGATGAGCCATACATTAACCCCAGCTTCAGTCATTTTTTTGCTTAACATTTCAGCATATACCGTTGGATGCAAAGGCATAAAGGGTTCTCCAAAACAAGCCGAAAATGAAGGTACAGGTTCTGTG
>JBCCOJ010000252.1:0-4797 GCA_039025415.1 Bacteroidota bacterium
GGTGAGACAGAGCAAGAGGTGTACTTGATGTATTATCCTAAATTTTTCACGCCAAATGGAGATGGATACCACGATTATTGGCAACTTTATAGTGCTGATAAGGAGTCTAACAACCGCTTATTCATTTACGACCGTTACGGTAAATTGCTAAAAGAGCTAAACTCGAAAGAAGTAAGATGGGATGGTAGTTTTAATGGCAGAAGATTACCTAGTAGCGACTATTGGTTTCGCTTGGAGCGGGAAAACGGTAAGCAATATACTGGCCATTTTAGTTTGAAATACTAAATACTTCTAATGTGCTATAATTTTAAATTGAACTTCTCGGAAATCTGTGATATTATTGGGTCTACCCCATTAGCCTCAAAGTCTAAATTAAATATGAACTTATCTTCATCAACTTTTTCAATAGTCAAGGTGCCATTTCTAATTGGGTAATACCCATTCTGTCCTCGGCAAAAACATACTTTTCCAAAAGTCAGTTTTACGGTATCTAAGGCTTTATCACTAATACTTAAATTTTCAATAGAATTTTCGTCAACTTCGGCAAAGACGATTTCAGAGTAATCGCTATCTGCGGTATTTTCTATGGAGTTTCTTTTGTAAGTGAACTTAAGGAGAATTTTTTCGCCAGATTCAATGAGTGGATAGGTATTTCCAAATTCGTCTTTTTTAATATTGAACTGTTTCCCTTGAAAGACTTCAAAAGAACAGACCCCATCAGTTGGGCAATTTGTTTTTTGATTTTCAGCACTTTCGCTTTTAGTGGATTTTTTAGTGGCACAAGCTGTCAATAGAAAAATCGCGAATATTAAAACTGGATATTTCATTCGGTAAAATTGTAATTATAAATATAGCTGTTAAATTTTTTTGCATTTAGGGATAGTAACATTATTTTTAATGGCTTCCAGACTTCTTTTAATAGGATTACCCAAATAGTGTACGTCTCTGTATGGTTGATTATATTATACCTACGGTACATTAACTTTTCAAATTCAAACATTTCAAATGAATAATAATTACTTAAAAACAAGTGCTTTTTTCTTATTATCACTACTTTTCGTTTCCCTTGGCTTAGCGCAAAACCAGTCCTCAATTTGGACAAAAACAACTCAGCAAAGAGCTTTAAGTGGAGAACTGGCCTTAAGAAAGACCCAGCCTAGTCAAGCTGTTTATTATGAATTAAATCTTGCGGCGCTTAAAGTAGCGCTTCAGACAGCACCCAACCGAAAAACGTTTACAGGCGAATCGTCCTTGATTTTACAATTTCCAAATGTGAACGGTAAATTAGAGTCTTTTAGAATAAAGGAAGCACCTATTATGGAAGAAGCCTTGCAAGTCAAGTTTCCTGATAACCGAAGTTATATAGGGAAGAGCCTTGAAAACCCTTTAAGCGTCATAAGGTTCAGTATTACAGGGAAAGGCTTGCACACAATGACTTTATCTGAAAAGAGCACTCAATTTATTGACCCCTACACTCAGGACGGAAAATTTTACATCGTGTATTCTAAAACAAATTTGGGTCAAAATCCCAATGATTGGTCGTGTGATTTTGATGACGAAATTCATGAAATTGAGAACAATACCAGCGGTGAGACCGTTGCGAATCAAAATGCCAATGATTCCACCTTGCGCGAGTTTAGATTAGCGCTAGCCTGTACGGTAGAGTATTCTCAATTTCACGGCGGTACGTTAACCAGTGTAATGGATGCCATGGCCGTTACAATGACCAGGGTTAATGGTATTTATGAAAGGGAAATTTCTGTGACCATGCTTATGGTTGATAATACCGATATTATTTTCTTGGGGCCTGACGTAAATAGCGACCCATATACAAATAATAATGGTGGTGCAATGCTTAATCAAAATGTAAATACCATAAATGCTGAAATTGGCTTTTCCAATTATGATATTGGTCACGTATTTAGCACAGGTGGTGGAGGTATAGCGGCTCTGGGCTCCCCTTGTACGGGTTCAAAAGCGGCTGGTGTCACAGGTCTGCCTGCGCCGACTGGCGACGCGTTTGATGTTGATTTCGTGTGTCACGAATTTGGTCATCAATATGGTGCACCGCACACTTTTAATGGTAATGCTCCTGGGACCAGTTGTCTTACTCAAAGAACAGCATCAAACGCCTATGAGCCAGGTAGTGGCTCGACTATTATGGGTTACGCAGGTATCTGCCCACCACAGAACGTTCAAAATAATAGTGACGATTATTTCCATCAGATAAGTTTAGAGGAAATGTTCGATAACATAACCATTGGTAATAGCCAGTGCGCAAATACAATTTCTATTTCCAACAGCCCTCCCGTTGCCGATGCTGGAGCCAATTTTACAATTCCCCAGTTAACCCCTTATCGATTAACAGGTTCAGCAACCGATGATGGTGGAGCGGCGGCGCTAACTTATACTTGGGAACAGTACGACCTCGGGCCAACTGGAGCTCCAACTGAAGGTACGGTTCAAGGGCCCATTGTGCGTTCATTTAAAGGAACAAACAACCCAACTAGATATATACCAAGATTAGAAGATTTAGTATCCTCTGGAGGGTCAACAGACTGGGAAAAGCTATCATCTGTAGCTCGACCATTAAATTTTAGACTTACCGTTAGGGATAATGACCCGGTGGGTGGACAAACCGACGATGATGGTATGACTGCGACTGTAGTCACAACAGCTGGTCCTTTTATTGTTACCTCCCAAAACACCGAAGGTATTTCTTGGGAGTCAGGGACAACAGAGACCATTACCTGGGACGTTGCTGGCACCACGGGCAATGGTATAAATACTTCTAATGTTAATATTAAGCTATCCGTTGATGGCGGTCTTAATTATGACATTGATTTAGCTTCAAATGTTCCGAATGATGGTAGTCAGGACATTACTGTACCTGATGGAATAGCCGCAGCTTTCTGTAGGGTTATGGTTGAGGCTGTTGATAATATATTCTTTAATATCAACACAACTGACTTTGCAGTAAATGCAACGGTTACAACAGTTTGTAACGTTTACACAACGGGTCCTATTTCAACTGCCATCCCAGATAGTCCTGGTCAACAAGTTCAAGGCCCGGTAATTTTTGTACCAATTAATGTGACCGAGTCTACACAAGTTTCAGATATCAGTGTTAGTGTTGATGTTACTCATTCTTATATCGGTGATTTGATTATGCAGCTACAAGAACCCAATGGTAGTGCCTTTTCTAGTGTTTGGGCCAGAAATTGTAATTCAACACAATTTCAGGATGTGAATGTGACCTTTAAAGATGGTAATCCAGCGATTGCTTGCGCTTCGCCAACCACGGGTGATTTTGCGCCGGCGAACCCGTTGTCTGTATTTAACGGGAGTAATCCATCAGGTACCTGGAACATGGCCTTTGTTGACTTTTTCAACGGCGATACTGGGGTTGTTAATGAGGTATCGATAGAGCTGTGCACCACAACCGCAGTTTTAGGTACTGATAGATTTGACATTGAAAATTCACTTTCAATTTATCCAAATCCAAATAGTGGCGATTTCAATGTTGCGTTTAGCACATTATCAAATCGAGTGGAAATTAACATGTTTGATACTCTAGGTCGGTCTGTTTTTGAAAGTAATTATGAGAATGTTTCAGGACAATTTGAAAAAACTATTAGTCTCGGTAATGTAAATAGCGGTATGTATTTACTCAATATTGACGATGGTACTACTAGTGTTACCAAAAAAATTATTATCAAATAATTATAATTACAATCAACTTAAAAAGCCTCTTTTTAGGGGCTTTGTTTTTTATGGGTCATCCTTCATTGTCTTACTGGGAAATAAAAACATGGTTATCCAATATTGATTTTACAATCGTTGGCAGTGGGATTGTTGGTCTAAGTTGCGCCTTGCAATTACGGCGGAAATTCCCTAACGCCAAAATCCTTGTCTTGGAAAAAGGAATGCTTCCACAAGGGGCAAGTACAAAAAACGCTGGTTTTGCTTGTTTCGGTAGTATGAGTGAAATCTTGGACGATTTGAAATCCCATTCTGAAGAAGAGGTATTTGATTTGGTCAGGCAACGCTGGGATGGACTTCAGTTACTGCGAGAGTCGCTTGGGGATAAACAATTAGACTTTCAGAAATTGGGAGGTTACGAGTTATTTCGAACAAATGATACTGGGCTTTTTGAAAGTTGTCTAGCTAATGTAGGGGATGTCAATGATTTATTAAGACCAATATTCAAGACGGATGTTTTCAGTTTGGTGCCTAATAATTTTCAGTTTAATAACATCAAAGAAAATTTAATTTTCAATCAATTTGAAGGCCAAATTGATACGGGAAGAATGATGGAGGCCATGCTGAAAAAAGCAAATCAAAAAAATATCAAGATATTAAACGGTTTGGAAGTTCAGGAGTTTTCGGAAGGTAAATCATCGGTAGATATCAGATTAAATGAATTTGAATTGAAGACCTCAAAACTTTTAGTCGCCACTAACGGTTTTGCTTCAAAATTAAATATTTCAGAAGTCAAGCCAGCGAGAGCTCAGGTGCTCATTACAAAACCCATTAAAAACTTATCCATCAAAGGCACTTTTCATCTGGAACAAGGCTACTATTATTTTAGAAATATTGATAATAGAGTTTTATTTGGCGGCGGGCGACATTTAGATAAACATGGCGAAACTACCATTGAGTTTGGACAAACCGATTTGATTCAAAATGACTTGGAACATATCCTAAGGAGCGTCATTTTACCAAATCGAGAATTTGAAATAGACCAAAGATGGAGCGGAGTCATGGGTATTGGTGAACAAAAGAAACCAATTGTTA
>JBCCOJ010000253.1:0-4779 GCA_039025415.1 Bacteroidota bacterium
CGAATCTACATTCTGTAGAATTTCAGAAGAATAAATACCCAATGAGTAGAAAGAAAAAGAGGAAATCATCAAATACTAAGATTTCCAACCTGACGAATACAATTCTAAACATCTTAAAAAAAGATAGAAAACAAACCTTTAATCACAAGCAGATTGCCGCTAAGCTTGGTGTCAATGATGCCAGTAGCCGAAATCAAATCATTAAAAAACTTCAGCAATTAAAAGCAAAACAAGAGATTGAAGAAGTAGAACGCGGTAAATTCAAGATTATCAGCTCTACCGAATATCATACCGGTGTTGTTGACATGGCCGCAAGAGGTTCTGGTTATATCATTTCAGACGATTTTGATGAGGATATTTTTATAACCTCAAACAATATGAATAAGGCGCTTCACGGTGATGAGGTTGAATTTTACGCCTACAAACGCCGAAAGCGTGGTAAGATTGAAGGAGAAATAACCAATATCATCCATCGAGCAAAAAGTGAATACGTAGGTGTTATCCAACTTCATAAAAATTATGCCTTTGTGGTGGTTGATGGTACCAAAATGTACACCGATGTTTTTGTACCGATTAATAAAACGAACAAGGCCGAAGACGGTGATAAAGTTCTGGTACGATTGGAAGATTGGCCAGAAAAAGCCGATTCCCCGAACGGAAAGGTTATAAAAGTCCTCGGAAAACCTGGGGAACACAGCACCGAAATCCACGCTATTCTTGCCGACTACGGTTTACCGATGGAGTTTCCGCACGACGTTGAAGCCTATGCTAACAATTTGGATTTGTCAATTAGCAAAGCTGAAATTTCCAAACGTCGAGACATGCGTCAGGATTTAACCTTTACTATTGATCCCAAGGATGCGAAAGATTTTGACGATGCGCTTTCATTTAAAATATTGGATAATGGACTTTACGAAATAGGTGTTCACATTGCAGATGTTTCACATTATTTAAGACCTGACACGGTCTTGGACGACGAGGCTTACGAGAGAGCGACTTCAGTGTATTTAGTGGATAGAGTTGTACCGATGCTACCGGAAATTTTATCCAACGGTGCTTGTTCGTTAAGACCAAACGAGGAAAAATATACCTTTTCCGCAGTCTTTAAAATGAATGACAAAGCCGAAATTGTGGAACAGTGGTTCGGGAGAACTGTGACTTATTCTGATGCACGATTTGCTTATGAAGAAGCTCAGTCAATTATTGAGCAAAATGTTAGGCTGAGCGCAGTCGAAGCCCTAAAAACTCCTGAAAAAATAAATACTGAAATACCTGCGGAAATATCCTTGACCGGAAAAAAATACAAGACCAAAACCGAAATTGCCCAAGCGATTCTAAAGTTTGACGAGCTTGCCAAAATTATGCGCCGAAAGCGGATGAGTTCTGGGGCGATTTCCTTTGAGAAGGTGGAAGTGAAATTTGATTTGGATGACAAAGCCAATCCTACCGGTGTATTTTTTAAAACCAGCAAGGATGCTAATAAACTGATTGAGGAATTCATGCTTTTGGCCAATAGAAAGGTGGCTGAATTCATTGGGAAGCAATCCAAAAAGAAAACTTTTGTCTATAGAGTACACGACGAGCCCGATGATGAAAAATTAGCCTCGCTTCAAAATGTGGTAGGTCGATTTGGTTATAAATTGAATTTTAAGGATAGAAAGAGCGTTTCCAATTCTTTGAATAATCTATTGAAGGAAGTTAACGGTAAAAAAGAGCAAAATTTAGTAGATACGCTTACCATTAGAACAATGAGTAAGGCAGAATATACCACTAAAAATATCGGTCATTACGGGTTAGCTTTTGATTACTACACCCATTTTACGTCTCCAATCCGGCGTTATCCTGATGTAATGGTGCATCGTTTACTTCAGCATTATCTTGATGGCGGTAAATCTGCCAATGAAGAACTTTATGAAGATAAATGCAATCATTCCAGTGATATGGAAAACTTAGCCACCAAGGCGGAACGTGATAGTATCAAATACATGCAAATCCGATTTATGGAAGACCATAAGGATGAGCAGTTTGTTGGGGTTATTTCAGGTGTAACCGATTGGGGTATTTACGTGGAAATCATTAAAAATAAGTGTGAAGGTATGGTGAGCGTTCGAGACATGAATGATGATCATTATATTTTTGACCAAGACCAATATGCCATGGTTGGTAAAAATGCTGGTGTAGTTTATCAACTAGGAGATGAGGTTGTGGTTAAGGTGAAATCGACCGACTTGGTCAAAAAGCACTTGGATTTTTGGATGGTGGGAAAGCATAATGATTGAAGTATTAAAGGAACACTAATTATCCGTGAAAATAAGTGACCCAAAAACTTCGGGTCGTGTCAAATTTAATCTCAAAATAGTTTTAGATTGGATTGTCCCCTTGAGGGGACTTTAGGGGTGTTTTGTTATTAATACAAAAATATCATAATGAATTCATGAGCGAAAGAGGAAGGAAAATCATAAGGCTTTATGTGACAGCCATATTATGTATTGTTGGTTATGTGTTTTTTGAAAATACTGATATTTCTCTAGGTTGGATTGAAAACTCAAGAAGATTTCGATATAGTGGATTTCCGCAATTAATTTTTACGGGAATTTTAAAATATGGCTTATTATTTTTAGGATTAGGTATCACTGTAATTACTAGCTTCTTTCTAATCAAGAATAAATAATAGAAACAACCGTATTAGTGTAAATTTGTGAAACTTGTCCGCCGAAGCTTTAGTGCAGGTGGATTAGTGTCAAAAACAATATCTTTCAGAATAAATAAAATACAGTCATGATACTCACAACAACCAACAACATCGAGGGCTTTAAAATTTCAGACTATAAAGGCATCGTAACAGGTACTTCCATTAAAATAAAAACGAAACTTTCCTTTAAAACAGAGAAAAATTTGCAGTACACAGATGATGTAATGAATGAGGTCAAGGAAGAAGCATTTCAAAAACTAAGGGACAACGCTAAAAAATTAAACGCAAACGCTGTTGTAGGTATAAATGTTGATATGGAAACCTCTAGCGGAACCTATTTCTTCGTTTCAGTTGTGGGTACCGCAGTTTCAGTAATTCAATAATTTCAGAAAATTGAGGTTTAAGTGTAACAATTAAATTCAATTGCCATCTTTATTCTGGAATGATTCGTAATTATTGTAACTCCTTAAATTAATTTTGAAATGAAATATATCGCAAGCACCCTAATTCTATTTATTACTTTATCACTTTCAGCACAGAATCCAAAACGGCTAAAGTTTGATAATTTCAACGAGGTAAAGGTTTTTGATTTGATTGAGGTTAATTTGATTAAATCAGATTTCAATGGCGTAGAAATTACCGGCGATGATGTAGGAGATGTAGATGTTGTCAATAAAGATGGAAAGCTTAAAATACGCATGGATATCGATAAGATTTTCAATGGTGACCGTACTTTCGTTTCTGTTTTTTATACCGATTTAAAAATTATCGATGGCAATGAAGGCGCCTTTATTACCTCAAATGAATTAATAACGCAAGACAATATCGAGTTGAGAGCGCAAGAGGGCGCACAGCTTAAAATTGGGTTGGATGTAAATCGTGTTGAGATAAGAGCTGTATCAGGCGGTATCGTTGAAACTCGTGGTAAAGCGATATCACAGGACATCACTTTAAATACAGGTGGTATATATGAAGGCAAGTCCTTTGAGACAAAAAACACCTCAGTAAACATTAAGGCTGCTGGTGAAGCAGAAGTCAATGCTTCAAATGATGTTGATGCCAAAGTTCTTGCTGGTGGTGATATCTATATTTACGGAAATCCAGAAAACGTGAGAGAAAAAACAACTTTAGGTGGCAGAATTAAGCGAATGAACTAAAGGTCTATCGCCCACTTATATTACACTCTAAATTTATTAGCTTTGTAGGAAAGCAATTTCCTATATGTTAGATGATATTTTAGCCGCAATTCCCTTCGGTATCATTTTAGCGTTTACAATTGGCCCGGTATTCTTTGTATTGTTGGAAACCGGTGCAACAAAAGGATTCAGGAGTGCGGTTATTTTTGATTTGGGTGTGATTTTTGCAGACATTGTCTTCATTTTCGTCGCATTTTACAGCACGAACAAATTAATTGATAAGATTAAGGACGACCCTAATCTATTGATTTTTGGAGGAGTTCTTCTTATTGCTTACGGTTTGATTTCTTTTATAAAAACCTCCAAATCGTTTAGGTCTATAGCCAGGGAATATTATAGTATTAAAATTAAAAAGAACAATTTTGGAAAACTTTTCATTAAAGGCTTTCTTCTTAATTTTATAAATATCGGTGTACTTCTTGGCTGGCTTGGTTTTATAGTCATAGGCTCATCCATAACTGAAGGTAAGCACGGCGTGTTTGTTTTTATCGTTACCATGCTCTGTACCTATTTTATTGTGGATTTATTTAAGATAGCAGCTGCAAAACGGCTAAAAAAGAAACTGACGCCACGACTTATCTTTAAAACTAAAAAAATAGTATCCTTAGTGATACTTGGCTTTGGAGTTTTACTTCTAGTTCAAGGCTTTTTCCCAAAAGGAACCGATAGAATCAAGGAAGAGATTGAGAATAGGTTGTAAATTGTTTTTGTCATTATTATGATGTCATTGCGAACGACGAAGGAGTGTGGCAATCTGTTTTTGAATCCTGATGGTGGCAATGTTCTCAGTACTATTGATAAAAGATTACCAAAGCTTTAAATACAAATTTTTCATTAATGACAAAGTCAGAATTAATAGAGCGTCTTACACTAAGCGGTTGTGATTTAAAC
>JBCCOJ010000254.1:0-4765 GCA_039025415.1 Bacteroidota bacterium
CTTTTATCAAAAAAAACTATCCAGAAGTTACCTTAATCGAACAAGACAAAAATCTAGGTTTTGGTCAAGCTAATAATATAGGGTTGCGTTACGCGCTGGAACAAGGCTCAGAGCATTTTTTCTTGCTTAATCAAGATGCCTACCTTCTGGATAATACAGTTGAGCAACTCGTTGATTTTCAAGAAAGAAAACCAAACTATGGAATTTTAAGTCCCATACATTTGGCTGGTAATAAAAATCAATTAGATAATAATTTTGCGAAATATATGAACAAAGAACTTTCAGGACGGTTTTATTCGGATTTTGTATTACGAAATGCAATAGCACCTGTTTATGATGTTCCTTTTGTAAATGCAGCTGCGTGGTTATTATCAAGAAAGTGTTTGAATCAAATTGGTGGTTTTGACCCTTTGTTTTTTCATTATGGTGAGGATGATAACTACTGCCAGCGAGTTTTATACCATAAATTTAGAATAGGTGTCATGCCTAATAGCTTCATAATACATGACCGTGAATTAAAGAAACGAAAGAAATTAGTTCCTTACAGTCAAGATTACTACGAAGCAACGGAAAAATATTATAAAAAGAAATTTGCTAATATTTTATTGCCAAACCATTTAGAACATCAATTTGACAAAATAACTAAAGAGTTACTAAAGTTAGCAATACAATTTAAATTCAAGGAGTTAAATAATGTCAAAAGGAAATTAGACATTTTAAATAGAGTGAGACCGTTGATTGATAAAAGCAGATTTACTAACATGAACCAAGGTTGTCATTATATTTGAAAAATGCATTAACCTTTATTATAAGCCTTGAGGAGAAAACATTTGCTTCTTTAGTATACACTTTTATTTTTTAGATGGAAAAAGCATTATTGGTATCTATTATAATACCTTGTTATAATCGTGCTGAACTTATAAAAGAAACCTTAGATAGCGTTGTTGCCCAAACCTATAAAAATTGGGAATGTATTGTTGTCGATGACCACAGTACTGACGACACTTGGATTACGGTTAAAGGCTATCAGGCAAACGATAAACGATTTAAATTGTTTGTTAGACCAGATAATCATAAAGCCGGAGGGAATGGTGCTCGAAATTATGGATTTAAAAAAAGCTCAGGTTCTTTTATAAATTGGTTTGACAGTGATGATATAATGTACCCTGAATTTATTCAAGAGAAGTTAGAGTGTTTTTTGTCAAATCCTAAAGCCCATGTTGTATTCTCTGCATATGAGAGTGCCAAATTAAGAAGTAATAAAACAATTGTCTCAAATAGTTTTTTCAGTGGTGATATTCTAGAAGATTTAGTTGATGACACTGTTACCTTCCAGCCATTAGCCTTTATGATTCGAAGAATTGCAGCAAAAAATATACGCTTTGATGAAACACTTAAAAAGAATCAGGATCTTGACTTTTTCTTTAGACTCTTTACTTCAGATGATAGGATTAGAATAGTCCACTCGAAAAAAATATTACATAGAGTAAGATCACATAAAGGCTCTATGTGGTTTAATATGGGACGGGATATTGATAAAATGCAATCTGTCTTCAAAGTATATTCAAATGTGCTGGACTATTTTGTTAAAATAAATCATAAGAAGGGTATCAATAAATACAAACGCAAGAGTTTAGGTAGCCTTATGATGATGATGAAATATGGGTTTTATTTTGAGGTTATAAATAAATTGCTGCGCTTTAAACACTTAGATTTCATAAATAGATTTTATTTATTGGGATGTACCTTCATGTTCTTTTTAACAAAAAAGGGAGCTTATCGTTTTGTCGATAAAGTTTAGAATGGGAAAATTAGGTTGGTAGTACAACTAATATTGATAGTTCTCGCAAATAAGAAGGAAATAAACACTAAATATCCTGAACGAAGATTTAGAAACATACAGCCCCAAGTTCTATGAAAATCAGCTTTTAGAATCATTAAATTCTGCAAAGGTGATTGTGCCAATAGTCAATCAATGGTTTAGACCTGAAAATGTTATTGATGTTGGATGCGGTGTTGGCGCATGGCTGGA
Source organism: Bacteroidota bacterium (assembly GCA_039025415.1). Lineage (GTDB taxonomy): Bacteria > Bacteroidota > Bacteroidia > Flavobacteriales > Flavobacteriaceae > Psychroserpens. The sequence goes on from JBCCOJ010000254.1 coordinate 2,033, forward strand.
AGTATGGAAAGAACAGCCCAACATATTAGAGGTGATGGGTTTAGATGCACGTTTCGTGCATAGTGAGTTCATGCGCGTTGACATAGATAATGAGTTTGTTGAAGTTGACCTGAATGAAAGCTTACCAAAACTTAAACGATTTGATATAGCGGTTTGTCTCGAGGTTGCAGAGCATCTCAAGCCCGAGCGGGCAGAATCCTTTGTTCAGGATTTGACAACTTTATCCAATATTATTTTATTTTCTGCTGCTATACCTGGTCAAGAGGGAACGCAACATATCAATGAACAGTTTTTGGGGTACTGGATAAAAATCTTTTTAAATCATGGCTATGATTGTTATGACGTTATAAGACCAATTATTTGGAATAATAAATCTGTTGCATGGTGGTTTCGTCAAAATACTGTATTGTTCATTAAGAATACTCTTGATTTGGATTTGGATTTAGATAGCATGCAAAGCTTCAACGGCTTTGATATGGTTCAAAAAGACTTATTAAAATATAAAGAAAGAAAGTATTACAAACTGGTCAACCGAAAGAATAAAGTGCGAAGGGTAATAAGTAGGATAAAAAGAATATTTACAAAAAACAGACAGTGAGAAAAAAAAATCTCAACCGTTTCAAAGGTATTGAACAAATAGATATTTCCCACCCTCACTATCTAGTTTATAAGCCGCTAATAAGAGATTTAAGCCGAGTGATTAAAAAATATGCATATGGCAAAGTTCTAGATATTGGCTGTGGTAATAAACCATATAAAAGTCTTTTTGATAATAAATATGTTGATTATTTGGGTTGTGATGTTGTACAATCCAATCAGAATAAAGTGGATTTAATTTGCCATGCTACTGACATTCCTTTGGCAAATAGTAGCATAGATACTATTTTTTGCACTCAAGTCATTGAGCATATTGAGGATACAAACGCTCTTTTGAAAGAGGTGTATAGATTACTGGTGCCAAATGGTGTCATTATATTATCTGGACCAATGTACTGGCACCTACATGAGGAACCACATGATTTTTTCAGATTTACGAAGTATGGCTTTAGGGCATTACTAGAAAACTACAATTTTGATATTATTGAAATTACAGCTAATGGTGGAAAATGGTCAACTTTTGGACAAATGGTCATCCACACGTTTCCTAATTTTCTAGTTAAGAGAAAATTTTTTAGAATCCTTAATAACAAACTGTTCTACTATCTAAATCAAAAAAATTACAATGACTATAATACAATGAATTATGTTGTTGTGGCGAAAAGTAAAAAGAATAATATGAATCAAAATCAAGCTCGATAGGTGATTCCTGAGGTAAGTATTATTATTCCGTGCTATAATTCTGAAGATACATTAGATGATACTTTGAAATCGGTGGTTAATCAATCTTTTAGTAACTGGGAGGCAATCATAGTAAATGACGGCTCTACTGATGGCACTGAACGTATTGCCCTTCGATGGGTCAAAAAGGATAATAGAATTAAATATTACAAAAAGGAGAATGGTGGCCTTGCAAGTGCCAGGAATTTTGGAATTGAGCACACCACAGGTCAGTATATCCTCCCATTGGATTCGGATAATAGGGTTCGACCAGATTTTATTGCCAATGCTATAAAGATATTCGATTTGAGGGCGAAGGTAGAGGTTATATATGGAAACGCTGAGTTTTTTGGAGATCGAAGCGGTTTATGGAAAATAGGTGCTTTTGATAAGTTTAGGCTTTTAAAACAAAACTATATTGACGCCTGTGCTTTAATAAGGAAGAAGGTTTTTGATGTCGTAGGCCTTTATGATACGGCATTACCATTTCAAGGTCATGAAGATTGGGAATTTTGGCTTCGGGTAATGGGATACGGTTTTCATTTTTTTTATTTAAACGAAATAACACTTGATTATAGGGTAAGCAAGAATTCAATGATAAAATCTTTTGACCAGAATATGCTAGATGCCAATTTTAAATATATAAGGTCAAAACATTTTAATCTCTACACTTCTGGCTACGATGAGCTTTTCATTGAATTCAAAAAGCTGAGAAAACAAAGTCAAAAAAGTATTTTTGAAATTTTAAAAAGTAAACTCATTGGTTAGTCATTTGGTCTCGATTTGTATCCCGACTTATAATGGCGCAAAATTTCTTCGCGATTCTCTTAATTCCATTTTAAATCAAACTTATAGGAACTTAGAAATCATATTCAGTGATGATAGCTCCACTGATTCCACGTTAGAGATAATTGAAAGTTTTATAAGGGATAATCCCTTTAGGACTAAATTATTGCATCATATACCTGCCGGGATTGGAGCTAACTGGAATAATTGTATCAGGCATTCTAAAGGTGAGTTTATAAAGTTTGTATTTCAAGATGATATTTTAGAATCGGATGCCATTGAAAAAATGGTCGAAGTATTACATGCAGATAAACAGATTGGTTTGGTTACTTGTAAACGAAACATAATTTTTGAAAAAGGTTATGATGATGTCAAATTGAGCCAGTGGAAGAATGTTTATGGAGACCTTCAAAGACATTTGAACTTGACATATAGTCCCATGGCGATTATTGACCGGGCTATTTTCAGGCATAAGCGATTTTTCAAAGCTCCCGTTAATATTATTGGAGAACCTAGTGCGGTAATGTTCAGAGCAAATATTATAGAACGTATTGGTCTTTTCAGTAATGACTTTAAGCAATATTTGGATTGCGAATATTGGTTTAGGCTTTTGAAAATCTCAAGTATTGC
>JBCCOJ010000255.1:0-4759 GCA_039025415.1 Bacteroidota bacterium
GTCGCGATCTGGCTAAATATGTAGGAAAGTGCTAACTTGTTATGCCCGTAATCGCAAATTATTATTGGCTGGGTTCCCAAAATCTGCCACCGCCCTTTTAGACCGGTATTTTCAGAAACCTTCGATAGTCCGCTTTTTATATGTTCTTCTGAAATATTAAAACCTTTTAAAATCCGAATGGCTTGAATAACGGTTTTAATATTCTTTTTCTGATAACTTCCTTTTAAATCGGTATGAAATTCATCAGAGATTAACTGGTCTGCAAAATATATGGGGGCATGATTTTCAGTTGCAATTCTTTCGAATACCGATTTCGTTTCTTCTTGGGTTTCACCAATGACAACTGGAACATTGTTCTTAATTATCCCTGCTTTCTCAGTTGCAATTTTCTCATAAGTATTCCCTAAAAATTGAACATGATCAAAGCCAATATTGGTTATTACCGAAACTTCTGGCGTAATAATATTTGTTGAGTCCAATCGCCCACCAAGACCGACCTCTATAACGGCAATATCAACATTTTCCCTTGCGAAATAATCGAAGGCCATACCAACGGTCATCTCAAAAAAAGACAGATTGCTTTCTTTCAGGAATGTTTTATTCTTTTTTATTAAATCTGTTACAAAATCTTCTGAAACTTCCTTTCCATTTATCTTAATGCGTTCCCTAAAATCCTTTAAGTGGGGTGAGGTATATAAACCAACCTTGTAATCAGCTTCCTGAAGTACTGAAGCCAACGCATGACTTACGGAGCCTTTTCCGTTGGTACCAGCAACATGGATTGATTTGAAATCTTTATGTGGATTACCGAGTTTCGCGGCTAATTTTAGAGTATTGGAAAGGTCTTTTTTAAACGCAGATTTACCCTCACGTTGGTACATGGGTAATTGCCGAAACATCCATTTGACAGTTTCCTTATGGTCCATTTATTGACTGACATCAAAATTGATACTCACAAATCCAATTTGACGTTTTGGAGCATTAGCATCTGCTGGCCATTTATGGGACAAGGCTATTTTCTTTGCCGGTTCGAGTAAGCACGGATTGGTATTTGTAGTCCCCTTGATTCCTGGTTGGGCATCAATTACATTGCCGCTTTGGTTTACAACGATACGCACCACGACCAAACCTGTTTCATTACAATCCTGTTTATATATTTTCTTGGTTGCACCACCACGACCGCCAAGACCTGAACCTACGCCACCCTTACCTGGGCCAGAACCACCAAAATAACTAGGCGCGTAAGGATTACCATCCAATTGACCTTTATCACCGGGGCCATCATCCGGGCCTTGCCCGCCATTTGTTTTACCTTCTGAGCTTTTTACCCCTCCAATCAAGGCATCGAGTTTCTTCTTCTTGGCTTCCTCTGCCTTACGCTTGCGCTCTTCGGCTGCTTTTTTTTCTCGTTCTATCCGTTCTGCCTCTGCTTTAGCCTCAGTCTCCGCACGTTTTTTGGCCTCGGCTTGCTCTTTTTGTTTTTTTAAAGCTATGTCCGCTTCATTATCGGCGGTAATAACTTTTTCAGATGGTAGGGAGGATTTTATTGGTGTAGTTTCCTCAACTTCTGATTCTTTTGACTTTGTCGTCTGGGTTTGAGGATTCGGTTCGGATTTGACCGGTTTGAGGGGCTGAACTTTTCCACTGCCCACATCAGAATTACCAAAATTCACCGCAACACCATATTCCTCAGGTGGGTCTAGGTAGGGAGCACCAACAACAAACAATAAAAGCACCAAGATAATTACGATGAGCGCAGTTATCCTAGCTGAATTTCGTTGATGTTTGGTTTCTAGGTATTTCATGAATTGAAGTTAATCAAATTCCATTCCGTTTCAGAAAGGCAAGAATTAATTATTCGGCTTGACCGCCAGAATCACTTTGAATTTATTTCGATTGGCAATATCCATTACCGTAACCACATTTTCAACTGGAACTGTTTTTTCAGCTCTCAAAACAATTGTTGGTTGTTCCTTATTTGAAAGCATCCCGATGAGTTCATTTTCAAGAACACTTTCACCTACTAACTTCTGGTCGATGTAATAATTCAAATCTTTAGTAATACTTACCGCGACGGATTTTTTGTTTTCTGTCTTTCCGCTAGCTTTGGGCAACAAGATATCAATGGCATTTGTAGTCACCAGCGTTGAGGCCAACATGAAGAATATGAGCAATAGAAATACAATATCTGTCATCGAGGACATATTGAATTCTGGGGTTACCTTATTTCTTCCACGAATTTTCATATTTATTTTCCGTGTAAACGGAAATCTTTAAATTTTAGAATTTATCACTAATTTCTATCTACTTTCAAATAGGCTCATTTAAATGATCTAAAAACTCCAATGAGTTCGCTTCCATTTGGTAAATAACCTTGTCAGTTTTTACCACTAAATGATTATAGGCCATGTAAGCCACAATGCCTACAATTAATCCACCAACGGTAGTGGTCATTGCAGTATAAAGCCCATCTGATAATTGTTTTATATCAATTTGACCGCCTGAATTGGCAATTTCAAAAATGGAAAGAATCATACCGATTACCGTTCCTAAAAACCCAATCATGGGAGCAACGCCAGAGATGGTTGCCAACACACTTACATTCTTTTCAAGAGCATAGACCTCCAAACGCCCTGCATTTTCGATGGCCGTATTTATATCTTCTAAAGGCTTGCCGATTCTAGTAATGCCTTTGTTTATAAGTCTTGATACTGGTGAGTTTTGTTGGGCACAAAGCATTTGAGCAGACTCCGTTTTTCCGTTGGAAACGTGGTCTTTGATTTGGTTCATAAAATTCGAATCAATCTTAGATGCAGATTTTATGGCGAAAAGGCGCTCAAAATAAATGTAGATTGCAGCAGTGAGCAGCACAAAGAGTAAAAGAATTATAATAATACCAGCTGTCCCTCCGCTACTTATTAATTCAATAATCGAAAGTGTTTTTTCAACAGATTCTTCATTAGGAACCAATTCTGTTCCATCCTGAAAAAAGCTTAATAAGAACATAAAATAGGATTAAGTTGATTTTCCAATAAGTTTCTAACGTAAAATGTCTGGAGAAATTATAGTTTTTAGAATAAAGTCCTCGTAAACATAAAGGTTATTGCACCGGCTATAAAACCGATTAGGGCTAACCATGAGATTTTTTTGAGATACCAAAAGAAATCTATTTTCTCCATTCCCATGGCCACAACACCAGCGGCAGAACCAATAATCAACATGCTACCTCCCGTACCTGCTGAATAAGCAATAAAATGCCAAAGTTCATTATCAATTGGTTCAGAGAACATGCCCAAGCTGGCAGCAACTAAAGGTACATTATCAATAACCGCTGAACCTACGCCTAACAACAATACCACCAAATCAGAAACCCCCTCGCCGTGTAATTCTGTACCAAGCATTGGCATGGTCTCTTTAAGCGAATCGGCGAAATTGAATAAAATACCTAAAGATTCAAGTGCGGCAACAGCCATTAAAATACCAAGGAAGAATAGAATACTAGGTAATTCAATCTTGGATAGGGAATGATGAACTGGACTATGGCTAGAATGTTCATGATGGTCTTCGTCCCCGGCCTTTGAAATCGCAAATTTTGAGTTGCTATAAATTTCGGCAAATGTGGCAACGATTCCCAATGCCAGCATCATCCCGACATATGGCGGCAAGTGGGTAACTGTTTTAAAGATTGGTACTGAAACTATCCCACCAAGACCGAGATACAGCATCGTTGAACTAAATTTATTCTTTGGTATATCTGATAGTTCATCTTCGTTTTTAGGAAGCTCACCCTTAAATACCGGCAAGGCAGAAGCTACAATAAACGGTACGAGCATGCATAACAATGATGGCACAAACAGATATAGAAAAAGATAGGTCGTCGTTACCTTATCTCCAATCCAAAGCATTGTGGTTGTTACATCCCCAATTGGAGACCATGCCCCACCCGCATTGGCAGCAATTATAATTAAACCAGCGTACCAAATTCTTATATCGCGGTCGTGAACCAACTTCTGTAAAATAGAAATCAACACGATTGTCGCAGTAAGGTTGTCGATAATAGCGGACAGAAAAAACGCCAAGAATCCGAAAATCCACAAGATTTTTCGTTTACTCTTGGTTTTAACAAAATCCTTAATTGTAGAAAAGCCATCGAAGTAATCAATGATTTCTACTATCGTCATTGCACCTAATAGGAATACTAAAATTTCGGCAGTTTTACCAAGATGGTGCAACAGCCCCTCTTCCATGTATTCCATCTTTTCCTCGTGGTTAAACTCGCCGAATCCTTCGACCAGCCCATGCATTGAAGATTCAAACCACTGTGAGAATCCATCAATACCAAGGGATATAAGCGCCCAGCTAATGGCCATCATGACCAATGCCGGAATGAGCTTGTCTATTTTGATACTATGCTCGACAGTAATTGCTAGATAGCCTAATACAAAAACAATAATGATGATGGTTTCCATAATTTTAGTTTAGATGAGTTGACTCAGTGAGATTTCAAATGCTGTTGCACTTATTCCTGTTTTTTCGTTGTTTTTTTCAAATACTTTTTCTAGCGCCTTTTTTATGACATTTGAGGTGTCGTCGAAAATAGCCTCATCGGTCATTTGGACTTTTCGCTCCATAAAGTAAGCAAAAACTCTTGCCATTCCACAATTAGAAATAAAATCTGGAATTAAACTTACTTTTTGGTCGGTATGCTCCATGATATTACCAAAAAATATTTCCTTATCTGCAAAAGGCACATTCGCAC
>JBCCOJ010000256.1:0-4732 GCA_039025415.1 Bacteroidota bacterium
CGGCAATAGCTTTACGAAAGTAGCACGCTCTACCGAAGAGGATATTAATCTGGCCATCGATGCGGCCTGGGAAGCAGCACCGGCTTGGAACAGCAGTTCGGCAACCGAACGCAGTAATATGCTCCTTAAAATCGCCGACGTTATGGAACAGAATCTTGAGGCTTTGGCTCGCGCTGAAACTTGGGATAACGGTAAGGCGCTCCGTGAAACCATGGCGGCCGACCTCCCTTTGGCGGTTGACCATTTTAGATACTTCGCTGGGGTTATAAGAGCTGAGGAAGGTACAGTAAGCGAATTGGATGCGACCACCATATCCATGAACATCAAGGAGCCGCTTGGCGTTGTTGGACAAATCATTCCGTGGAATTTCCCAATATTAATGGCCGCTTGGAAAGTGGCTCCCGCCCTAGCCGCTGGAAACTGCGTCATCCTGAAGCCAGCCGAGCAAACCCCCGTTGGAATCATGGTCTTGATGGAACTCATCGATGGTATCTTACCCGCTGGTGTTCTTAATGTAGTCAACGGCTTTGGGGTCGAGGCCGGTAAGCCATTGGCATCAAGCCCAAGAATTAATAAGATTGCCTTTACAGGTGAAACCACCACCGGTCAATTGATTATGCAGTACGCCTCAAAGAATATCATCCCGGTAACGTTAGAACTTGGTGGTAAAAGCCCAAACATCTTCTTTGAAAGTATTATGGATGCCGACGATGAATTCTTCGACAAATGCCTGGAAGGTGCGGCCATGTTCGCCTTAAATCAAGGTGAGGTTTGTACCTGCCCTTCTCGAATCTTGATTCAGGAAAGTATTTACGATAAGTTCATTGAACGTGTGGTTGAGCGCGTAAAAGCTATAAAATTGGGTCATCCTTTAGATTCTGAAACCATGATGGGCGCCCAAGCCTCGAGTGACCAGTACGAGAAAATCCTTAACTATATCGAAATTGGTAAGGAAGAAGGTTGTGAGGTCTTAACTGGCGGAAAAGCGGCTTATAATGAAGGTCTTGAAGGTGGTTACTACATTGAGCCGACCTTGCTGAAGGGCAACAATAAGATGCGTGTTTTCCAAGAGGAAATTTTTGGCCCTGTTGCTTGCGTTACGACCTTTAAGGACGAAGCTGAAGCCCTTGAGATTGCTAACGATACCCTTTACGGATTAGGTGCTGGTGTTTGGACAAGGGATACCCACCAGTCTTATCAGATTTCTAGAGCGGTACAAGCCGGACGGGTATGGGTAAATTGCTACCACCTTTATCCAGCACATGCACCGTTTGGAGGCTACAAGAAGTCGGGAATTGGTCGTGAGACCCATAAAATGATGTTGAATCACTATCGTCAAACCAAGAACATGTTGATTTCGCACGATAAAAAAGCCCTTGGGTTCTTTTAATACTGTAGAACAGATAATTAATTTATGCCTAAAAAAGTTATTATAACTGAAGCTGCTGAGCGTATGGTGCGAGACTTACAGTCTAAGCACGGTACGCTCATATTTCACCAGAGTGGCGGTTGCTGCGACAAGTCGGCACCGATGTGTTTCCCCGAAGGTGATTTATTTATCAATGAAACCGATGTACATCTAGGTAAGATTGCAGACTGTGATTTTTATATGTCAAAAGACCAATACGAATATTGGAAGCACTGCCAGTTGATTATCGATTTGGTCAAGGGTCGCGGGGCCAGTTTTTCGTTGGAAATCCCTACTGGTTATCGGTTTATCACCAAAAGTAGATTGTTTGAACTTACTCAAGAGGAAATAGATAGGATTTCGAAATAGAAATCACTAGGAAACAATAGTACCCAAATCATAAAAGCTGAAACATTATTCGTGTTTCAGCTTTTTTTATTTATCCTACTCTTTTTGGCAATTAACCGATTGAAGCCGAAATAATAGGTATTGGACTAAGCTCTAGCACCAGATTCACTATTTTTACTTAAAATTAATTGTATGCCAAGTGCACTCACGGCCCTAACGCTATTTTCTGCTCTATCATTCATCTTTTACGGTCTAAGTTGTTTGACTTCAAGGCGCATGGCGGCAGAGTTCGAAAGATTTGGCCTTTCCAGTACCCAAAGAAACATAACCGGCGTATTTCAATTAATCGGCGGTATCGGATTAGGACTTGGTTACTATTTGGCCTTACCCTTAGCCGATTTCAGCGCCTTTGGTCTTTCAGCCTTAATGTTTTTGGGTTTTGGGGTTCGGCTTAAAATAAAAGACACCGTTGTACAATCTGCACCAGCATTGATGTACGCTCTACTTAACTTATATCTCGGCTTAAAATTCTACGAAATATTATAGGCCAACTCGTTGACCTATAATATTATCTACACTTTCTTTTCAATCTGAACTTCATGTGGATAAGGTATTTCAATACCAGCTTTATCTAAGGCAATTTTACTGTTTTCATAGGTAGCAAAATAAACATCCCAATAATGCTCTGGCTTACAGAATGGCCTTACAGCAAAGTTCACTGAGCTATCGGCTAGTTCCATAACATTAACTGAGGGTGCCGGATCTTCCAATACTAGTGGATTGGAAGTAAGCACTTCCATTAAAACGGCTTTCGTTTGCTTGATGTCAGAGCCATAATCCACACCAATTACGGTATCAACCCTAATTTTTCCTTCGGCAGTATAATTAATGATGTTTCCGTTGGCCATGGGTCCGTTCGGTACGATGGCTAATTTATTTTCTGGAGTAGTCATTTTAGTAGTAAATATCTGAATATCCTTAACCACGCCTAAAACACCTTGAGCTTCAATTAAATCCCCTATGCGATAAGGTTTGAATATCATAATCAAAACCCCACCGGCAAAATTTGACAGTGAGCCTTGTAAGGCTAAACCAACCGCTAGACCGGCGGCGGCAATTACGGCAGCAAAGGTCGTGACATCAACCCCTAATTGGGAAACAACCACTAAGACCAACACCACTTTGAGGGTCCAGGACAGTAAGTTCAACAGAAATTTTTGGAGGGAAACGTCGTATTTACTCTTTTCCATTACACGTCGTAACGAGCGCATAATCCTTTTGATTATCCATGACCCAATAATAAATACGATAATGGCTCCAATTAATTTTGGGCCGTAGTCCAGTACAAATTCTACGCCTTTATCGTACCATAGTTTAGCATCTTCCATGATTAAATATGTTTTTGGTTAGTTTTTAAATAATTAGAGGCAAAAGTTATAAAAAACGAACAAAAAACAATTAATAACGAATAATAAAATTCAGAAATAACCCAAGAACGGGAAAATATAGCGAATTGATAAAGCGTGAAGTCTTAGAGTTTATCTAGGGAATTCTAGATTTGATAAAATGATTTGTTGTACAGTGACAATCAATCGAAAAAAGTGTCTTTTGATTGTTAAGTTGGTAACGAAATGTACAATACGAAATTTAAAGCTTACATCAGGTTTGCTCCAAAGGCTATAAAAAGACACATGACCAAAAACAAGGCCGCTGGGAAAGATTTATACAACGGGTCACTAATCTTAATGTGCATAATTATTGAACCCGATAATAAGGCCGCCAAGCATATAGCCGAAGGGAATTCAAGAACTGGAGCCCAAATTGAAACTATTAACAAAATACCAAAAGTTACCTTGAGGAAACCAGTGGCATAGCAGATCCATACCGGAAGCCCGTAGGCTTTAAATTCCTCAATTATATTTTGGGCATCACCGCCACGCCATTTGGTTGGTTTATCTTTTTGTATCAACCAGACATTGAGTAAACTAAGTCCAACAATTAATTTTAGTGCGATAATTACGTATTCCATTATGATATTTTATGATTTTCTTAAAGTTAAAAATAATTTAGCAAATGGACTTTTTTTATCCCAATCCACTTTTTATTTGATGATTAATTGATTCTTTCTTCAATTTTGGGTAATACTTCCTCAATGTATGCTTTATATTGTTTCAAAAATACCTGTAGATTACCAAAAACCAATGTAGCGTGCACGGCAGATCGGTTTTGATAATCAATACTCAAGAAATAGTCTGTAATTTCCTCGTCTAGTTTCCCCGTCATTAATCTCCCAATCCACGGCTTGTTATTTTTTAAATAGCGCATATTATCAGCAATATCTTCTGAAATATTTTTCATTGCCATCTCTAAAAGTTCATTGTACGCACTATGACTAGCAATTATATTTTGGATGAGTGAATCCTTTTTCGTTTCATTTTTTCCGACATAGCTTAGAAGTTCATTATAGCCTTTACTCTGAAGTTTCACTGGATTATAAGTTGTTATCAAATTGAAAGTGATTGGGTTTTCAAACAAATCCTCTCGTTTTAAAGTGTCGGACATAACCATCTTGAATCCCTCGTCCCGTTGTTCCAACATTCTTAAATTTATCCCCACCATGGTAGAATCCACTAATAAATCATTTCTATAATCCTTAAGATAGGTCTTCAGTAGTTTTTCCTCCTTTTTATTCTCCTGCCAGTCATTGATTGAAACTGCAATTAAAATCCCAATAACCACCAAGATAATTTCACCAACGGCGTAGACCAAGTAACGGGCTAAGCCCTTTTCAGAAATGGATGACTTTCTATTTTTGTTTAATAATGCCACTACCCTTTTTCGTTTAAGTAATTAATCATGTTCTTCAAATTCTCTTTGTAGTCCTGTAATGTATAAATATAATTGTCGTTCGCCATTAAATCATAGTAGGTCAATCTATTGATATAAGTCTTACTTTCAAAGTAATCGAGGCAATCA
>JBCCOJ010000257.1:0-4728 GCA_039025415.1 Bacteroidota bacterium
CATCGTCGCGAACCTGAAATATAGATTCTACGGCAATGTCATCAGGTAGAATTGAATTTAGCTTAAATACCATATTATTTGGTAAATCATTATGATAATCAAAATGAGCAAACATTTGTTCGGCATGAACACCAGTATCGGTTCTTCCCGCGCCCATGGTCGCTATCTTGTTTCGCAGAATAGTGGATAATGAATCATCTAGAACCTGTTGTACGGTGATGGCGTTTGGTTGTTTTTGCCAACCATGGTAATTTTTACCGTTATATGCAAACTCAATGAAAAAGCGCAACTAATTATTTATTTTTGAAAGTGACAAAGATACTTAATGATATGGAAAGCCCCTCTACCCCAGAAGGGAGAACTCGAAGCAGAAATCGAATTTGAAGATGAAAGCAGAATCCTAAATTATAAACTCTGAACATTTGACTAAAAAATGAAAAAAATCCTCCTACTTTCTGACACACATAGTTACATCGATGAGGCTATGTTAAAGCATGTGAAGCAAGCTGATGAAGTCTGGCATGCGGGGGACATTGGGGATATAAAGGTCACAGATGCAATTAAGAAGCATAAACCACTTAGGGCTGTATATGGAAATATTGACAATGCCGAAATTCGAACAGAATTTCCAGAAAATAATCGATTTTTATGTGAGGAAGTTGATGTGCTTATCACCCATATTGGGGGATACCCACCTAAATACAATCAGCGCACAAGGGATGTTATCAAAACCAATCCGCCTAAAATATTTATCAGTGGTCATTCTCATATATTGAAGGTTGTTCCTGATAAGCGATTCAATTTAATTCATATGAATCCTGGAGCTGTAGGAAGACATGGTTTTCATAAGGTAAGGACCATGCTGAGATTTACGATAGAAGGCAAAAAAATTGAAAACCTCGAGGTCATAGAGTTTGAGAAGCGTTGATACCACAACACGGATGACTTTTCTTGAGCCTAATTTTCTGTCAAATTAGCACCATTTTATGACCTAATGATTAGGGGATTGAGCCCCCGCTTTTTAGCGGGGTTAGTTCGACTTGCGATTTTCAATCAACCGCCTCTGGCGGATTTTGAAAATCGAGTCTGAGACCCCGACTTACAGCGGGGTTAGTTCGACCATCGAAATGATCAAGTCCCCCGCCAGAATAAGGCAGGGGACTTGACCATTTCGGGTCTCACTAAAAAGCCCGAAGTCTTCACTTCGGGCTCACGCACTAAAATAATTAAGATTATAGGTTCATCGTAATCTATCCACAGATTTTACGAGGTCTTCATCCTTCTTAATGGCCTTGTTGGCCAAGGCCAACAACACGATAGATAAGATAGGTATGAACATCCCAACACCCTTCTCAGAAATATCATTTTCTCCAGGTGTCATTAGTAGCAGATATACAAATAAGCCTAATAAAATAAAGTTTAATATGATATTAAGACGTCCCAAAACAAATTGAAACTTCCTTTTTTTATAATTAAAAATCGAAACTAACGATAACACGGCTGAGCCCAAAAATAGGCCGAGATATAACATGTCATCCGCAGCAAAAACCTTTGTATTATTATTGGTTGTCCAAAGGTGAAATATAAAAATCAAACCAGCAGACATAACAGCTGCAAGCAATAAATATACAGTTTGAATACGCTGAATCATTTACTTTTTTAGTCTCAAGGCACAAAATTAGTGGTTTCTTTTTAAAAGATTATTCAAAAAATAAAATAAAATCGTATTATTGCATCAACGCAAGGGTTAGGACTTATATAGTACCTTGTGAATCTTCAGATTTATTTCACATTTTTCCCATAAAATTTAGGTTTCAGAAAAGTTGAGAAAGAAATCAATTTCAATGCATAAACTTAATAGTAAACATATTTCATGTTCGAAATTTCCGAATTAAAAGCAAAGAAGCTACCTGAACTTCAGGATATAGCTAAAAAATTAAACGTACCTAAGTTCCGGTCGATGAAAAAATTGGACTTAGTCTACCAAATACTCGATTTGCAAGCTGCAAACCCCGAAAAGGTAAAACAAGAAGTAATTGCCGATTCTTCAAAGGATGATTCTAAATCCAACGACGATAAAAAAGCAGCTCCGCAAAAAAAACCACGGCAAACCAGACCAAGAACCCAATCGAAAAAGAGTTCTGATTCGCAATCAAATAACACCGATAAAAGCTCGAATCAAAAAGGTGAAGATAAACGTCAGGATAATTCAAATGACAATAAGAGTCATCAAAAAAACGACTCTAAATCGTCACAAAATCAGGATTCCAATAAAACGAATTCAAACCAGAACGACAATAGCAATAGGCAAAAGCATAATAACAATAGACAGAAAGGTTCGAATGACAATAGGTCAAACAACCGGTCTAATAACAATTCTAACAACAACCATAAGAATAACGGTAATAAGGACAATCGAAACCGTTACCGTGAGCCTGACTATGAATTTGACGCCATTATACAGAGTGAAGGGGTTCTGGACATCATGCAGGATGGCTACGGATTTTTAAGATCTTCAGATTACAATTATCTTTCCTCACCCGATGATATTTATGTGTCCCAGTCACAAATTCGTTTATTCGGATTAAAAACTGGGGATACCGTACTAGGTCATGTAAGACCACCAAAGGAAGGAGAAAAGTATTTTCCACTAATTAGAGTAAGTAAAATTAATGGTCAAAAGCCAGAGGTAGTTCGAGATAGAGTTTCCTTTGAGCATTTGACACCGCTTTTCCCACAGGAAAAATTTGATATCGCCGAAAAACAAAGTACGATTTCTACTCGTATTATGGACTTGTTCTCCCCTATTGGAAAAGGACAGAGAGGTATGATTGTATCCCAACCAAAAACGGGTAAAACCATGCTCCTCAAGGATGTTGCCAATGCCATTGCCGCTAATCATCCAGAAGTTTATCAAATGATACTTCTCATTGATGAACGTCCAGAAGAGGTTACCGATATGCAACGTAACGTACGAGGAGAAGTGATTGCCTCAACCTTTGACAAGGAGGCGCACGAGCATGTAAAAATTGCTAATATTGTTTTGGAAAAAGCAAAGCGATTGGTTGAATGTGGACATGATGTTGTTATTTTATTAGATTCAATCACGAGATTGGCAAGAGCATATAACACTGTCCAGCCAGCATCTGGTAAAATCTTAAGTGGTGGTGTTGATGCAAATGCCTTACATAAACCAAAGCGTTTCTTTGGAGCGGCAAGAAATATTGAAAATGGTGGCTCCCTGACTATTATTGCAACAGCACTTACCGAAACCGGTTCGAAAATGGACGAAGTTATCTTTGAGGAATTTAAAGGTACCGGTAATATGGAGCTTCAATTGGATAGAAAAATTTCCAACAGAAGAATTTTCCCAGCCATTGATCTTACTTCATCGAGTACTAGACGAGACGATATCCTATTGGATGATAATACCATTCAAAGAATGTGGGTAATGCGAAAATATTTGGCAGATATGAATCCTGTTGAAGCTATGGAATTTATTAATGAACGCTTTAAGCAAACAAGAAACAATGAGGAATTCCTTATTTCAATGAATGGATAATTCCAGCAAAAGATATATTTAAAACCAAAAAATCCTCGAAATTAAATTTCGAGGATTTTTTGTTTAAGGGTCTTAAGAGCGAGTTGTAGTTAATCTAGATTATTTATTTTATCTACCAACTCTCTACCTTTGGTTTCGAGTTCCTGTCGAATTGACTTAAAATGGGCTTTTTTGTTTTCTACATCGCGGGCATTAACCTTGGCTATTAAATCGTCAAAAGTCGCAATAGATTCATCTATTATTGCCTCACTGTTTTTAGTGCCTTTATTGGCATTTTCGAGTTCCCAGGCGTAAACAGCCTCAATTATATCGCCTAAAACGAAATTAATGTCTTTCTTTAAATCTCTTACGTTGGCCATAGTATTCTTGTTTTGGTTATTTTAATAGTTAATCTATGAAGACTTCGAGAAGCTTCGCATTTTTGGATTTCATCGTGTATTCTGAAATATTAGCTGGTAGAAGAACTGTTTCCCCAGATGATAAGAATTCTGTGTGATTATTTGTTGATATTTCGAATTCACCTTCTACGCATAAGTAAATCTTAAAACTATCAATCTCATTATTTTTTGTGACAATCCCGTTTAAAGGAATGAAATTGGTTATAAAATAAGGACAGCTTACAATGGAATTTGACTTGTTCTCTTCGCGCTTGTAACTAACCTTAAAATCATCTTCCATATCAAAGTTAAAAGCTTCAATGGCGATATCGTTGTGTAAATCGCGCTCATTTCCATCTGCATCTTTCCGGTCCCAATCATAAACGCGGTAGGTGATATCACTTGTCTGTTGTATTTCTGCCAGCAATACGCCACCACCAATTGCGTGTATTCTTCCAGCTTCAATAAAATAAGTATCCCCGGCTTTTACGCTATGAAAATTCAATATGTCAACTAGGCGTTTCTCCTCAAGGTGCTGAAGGTATTTTTTAGAATCCATGTTTTGATTGAATCCAACTATCAGTTTAGCATCTTCATCGGCCTGCATAACGTACCACATTTCGGTTTTTCCGAAAG
Organism: Bacteroidota bacterium; assembly: GCA_039025415.1. Lineage (GTDB taxonomy): Bacteria > Bacteroidota > Bacteroidia > Flavobacteriales > Flavobacteriaceae > Psychroserpens. Next base: position 4,576 of record JBCCOJ010000257.1, read on the forward strand.
AATCGTGGCGCTGCCTTGCCAATTTATCGTTAGGGTGTAGCTGAACTGACAAATCACGTTTTGCGTCAATAAATTTAATTAATAACGGAAACTTATTGCCGAATCTTTGGTGGTTTTTCATACCAAGAATTTCTTTCCCGTGAAGATTCAAAA
>JBCCOJ010000258.1:0-4695 GCA_039025415.1 Bacteroidota bacterium
CCAATGTAAATAGTTGAATATTGCTTACAAGTCGCTCTTTAACAATATTCATCATTCGCTTGTTCAACGCCGATGAGTTCTGGATGTAAATAGCATATTCCTCAACGGTAAATTGCCCGATAATCATCCCTTTAAGGGAATTTCGAAACTTCATGTCTCGATTTATGGCATTCTCTATATATTTCAGCTGTTTAGGCAAGGATAGCTCATAGAATACATTCTTACGTTTCTTCACGTAGTTTTTAAAAACCATTACCAATAAATCGTTTTGCATTTTAATGATAGGCCTTAACGTAGCATTTTGAAATTGCTCGTCTTTTGACATATTGTCATTCACTTTGGCTTTTGAAATTACGGGTCTAATGGATTTAAGGGAGGTGGTTCTTTCGGTCATCATTTTTGATTGAAAGTTTTATAAATGTATTAAGATTAAGTATCAATGCTATTGGTTCAGGTATATGTTGTTAACGGACTTGTCAACAAAAACTATGCTAAACAGACGTTAAGGATGTCATACCTTATTTTACCCAATTAAAGTATCTTTGATAAAACTCGATAATTATGAAATTTGGAAGCGTTGACAATCCACAAGATATAGATTTTTCCTTACCACCAGACCATATCGACACACCTCGAGTATTGGAAAAGTCAAAACACGACGGTAAACCGCCTATTTATGTTGGTTGCGCTAAGTGGAATAGGGCAGACCTCAAAGGATTTTATCCAAGGGGAACCAAAGATGAGTTGGCTTATTACTCGTCACAATTCAATTCGATTGAGCTTAATGCAACCTTCTACAGAATATTCCCGGCGGAACAATTTGAAACTTGGCACGACAAAACACCCGACGGATTCAAGTTTTTCCCTAAGCTCAATCAGGAAATCAGCCATTGGAAACGGCTTAGTGGCACAGATGACGTTGTAAACCACTATTTAGAAAATGCTTCCAATCTAAAGGAAAAGCTAGGTACGGTCTTTCTACAAATGCATAACAATTTCAAACCGAAGGATTTTGATAGAGTAGTGGGTTTTGTTGAAAATTGGCCCAAAGATGTTCCTCTAGCAATAGAATTCAGAGATACAGACTGGTATAATGACGAAGCCGTTTCTAATCAACTATACGATTTGCTCGAATCTAATAATATTTCAAACGTTATTGTTGATACCGCTGGTCGTCGTGATTTGATGCATATGAGACTGACCAATGGTACTGCGTTTATTCGCTATGTTGGTGCAAATCATGAAAGTGATTACAGCAGGTTGGACGAATGGGTTGGGCGATTAGGGGAATGGATATCGCAAGGCATTTCAGAAATTGACTTCTTCATCCATCAAAATATTGAAAAGGAATCGCCGTTGCTTTCGGCCTATTTTATCAAAAAGATAAATTCTGACCTTGGGTATAATTTGAAAGTCCCTGGCGATAACAATGGCACGTTATTTTAATTCAAAATGTTATTGAAATGAGAATAGCTAAGTCAATTATGTATTTGTCTCCAATAACTTCGAATAGGGTAGACTTACATTAGCTTTAATTTTTTTCTGTCGCGACCAAGCCAGTCAATTCAAATATCTCCAAGTCAAAATAAGGAACGGCTGCCAGAGCATGGTCAAAGATATCAGACATAATGTACTCATAATTTTGCCAGCGTTTGTCCTTGCTAAAACAATATATCTCTAAAGGAACCCCCTGAGGTGTTGGTGCCAGTTGCCTTACCATAATGGTCATGTCCTTATTTACAGCGGAGTTTTTCTCAATGTAGTTTTGTAAATATCTTCTAAAAACCCCAACATTGGTCATATTTCGACCGTTGATGAGTGTGTTTTTATCGGCGTTAGTATCACTATTGTGTTTTTCAATGACCTTTTGGCGCTTTTCCAGATAATCACATATTAATTGTATCTGCTTTAGCTTTTCAATTTGTTCACCTGTCAAGTATTTAATGCTCTTTGCGGTCAAAAGAATAGAGCGCTTAATTCTACGTCCTCCCGAAGACTGCATACCTCGCCAATTTTTAAAAGAGTCTGAAATTAGCGCGTAAGTCGGAATGTGGGTTATGGTCATATCAAAATTCTGAACTTGAACCGTAGACAGATTGATTTCAATTACGTCACCGTCTGCGCCATATTTTTCCATTGTAATCCAATCGCCAATCCTTACGCTATCGTTGATAGCCACTTGAATACTGGCTACGAAACCTAAAATAGTGTCCTTAAAAATGAGCAGGACAATAGCCGATGCAGCTCCTAGGGTGGTAAAGAACTTTAAAAACGATAAATCTATCAAGACTGCTAGGGCAGAGGCAATACCAATAATCCAGACAAAAAGCATTACTACTTGAATGTAACTATCTATGGGCTTATCCTTGAGTCTGGGTAAGGTTTTAAAATAACTTTCAAACGTTCTCAAGATGTTCCTTATGATAACGATTAAGAGGATAATGCCGTAAATCTTGAGCAAAATCAGAAAGTAATTCTCAAATCTTGGAAAATCATCAAATACCAAAGGATATAGTCGATAGGTAAAAATCAACGGAACTATATGTGCAATGTTTCTTGGTACTCGATGTTGAACCAGTAAGTCATCAAAATTGGTCTTGGTACGTTTTGAAACCCTTGCCGAGGTAGTCAATAAAATTCTTCTTGTGACTCTGTCAATCACAAAAAGCAATAGAAGAAGAGCAACGAGAAGGGCTGCCATGTTAAGATATTCGGCCGTAGCCTTACCAACGCCAGCCTCAACAAATAAGTCGTAGAAGAAATGATGTATCCGTTCTCTCATTTATTCGCGGTCTTAAGGTATTTGTATTCAATGTAGAATGTTCCGAAGGGAATAATTGAGGCTAAAAGGACGATAAATAAGGTTTTTCGATTCCAGCCCATTTCCGAAGCAATCAAAAACGCAAAAACAATGTATGCCAAAAATAGCACACCGTGGGGCATCCCAAGCATTTTTACGTACTGCGGGTCATCTGCAAAGTATTTTATAGGAACAGCAATAAATAACAAAGCGATATAGGACAGTCCTTCAAGTAAGGCTATTATTCTAAACAGGTTCAGCATGGTGCGATATTCAAAATTTTTGCAAAATTAGTGCTTGTGTATCATTTAGATGAAATTTTAATAAAATTTTCGAATATGTGTCCATAGATTAACTTTGAAACCATTGCGTCTGATTTTATGCAGCATAAATTATAAGCAAAAAAAAGACCACAATAATTGCAGTCTTTCTAATAAGGTATAAGTTGACTTCTAAAATCAATATTACTGATTTTTATCGGCCATTAAGGCAAAAAACTTATCAATATTAGGTAAAATTACCACTCTTGTTCTTCTGTTTATTGCTCTATTTTCGGCAGTGTCATTGTCAACCAATGGTTGATAAAAAGCACGTCCTGCCGCAATTAATTTTTCGGGCGCTACGTTGTGGTCGTTCTGTAGTTTCTTAACTACTGCCGTTGCACGAAGCACACTTAAATCCCAATTATCCTTGATAGCAGAATTATTGACAAATTGTTTGTTATCGGTATGCCCTTCAATCATGATATCCAAACTCTCTTCGCTATTGACTATCCCTGCAATCTTTGAAAGGATATTGTCTGCTTTATCACTAATTCTATAGCTTCCAGATTTAAACAACATTTTATCTGAAATGGAAATCATCACTACCGTTTCCTCTATATTCACATTGATGTCTTCATCTTCCTCAATGTTTTCCATTGAATTTTTAAGATTGAATTGAACGGCTAAATTCATACTGTCCTTTAAGGTCTTTGCTGTCGCCAAATAGGCTGGAGGAACACTTTTTAAGGTTTCGCGAAGGGCGTCTTTTTGATTTTCTGAAATAACCACCCCTTCTACACTAACTAATTTAGCATCATTATCCTCGGTGAGGGAATTGATTTTTGAATTATAATCATCAACCCTTGCTTGGATTTTAGCAAATTTTGATTCCAACTCCTCATTTTCAACTTTCACTTTGTTCAATTCGCTTTGCAATTCGCCTTTTTCCTGTTCAAGTGCTACATATTTTTTCTTCGATACACAAGAGGCTAATAAAAAGGCTATTGTTACAACTGCTGTAATTCGTTTCATACAAATTTGATTTATTTTGGTTTTCCCTTTATGTACGCGCTACTTTCATAATTAGACTTTACAGGCCTAAACTTTTGGTTTTATTTAAGAAAAAGCCCCGCTAAAATCTAGCGGGGCTTTGTTCGATTATTAGTAAGATTTCATCTTCTCTTTGCGTTTTTTTAATTGCCGCAATAGTTCATCTACAGTTTCTGCGACAGATTGTTCAAAGTTCTTATTGGAACTTTCTGAAAACAATCGAGGTCCAGGTGCGCTCAATCTAATGCCACACTTCATCCCAGTATCATCACTTGCGGTATTTTCGACTTTGAAGAATACATCTGCTCTTGTCACAAATTCATACCTATTGAAAACTGGCTCTAGTTTCTTCTTGGCAAAAGCCTCTAATCTATCGCTAGCAGTAACATCGTGGTATTCAAAATTGATATTCATATGGTAAATTTTTAAGTTTTATTAAAGAAATGAATAATTCCATAATTAATTAAAGATTTTAAGAAAGTTTAATATATCATCATCAAGGTAAATATTGACTCAAAAAAATAAAGTGGCTGACTCTATTGCTCAAGCTTTGATTGATATACCCCAATTATTATTTCAAAA
>JBCCOJ010000259.1:0-4691 GCA_039025415.1 Bacteroidota bacterium
CATGGCTTCCATGATTTCTGTTTGGGTATTCATAACGTAAGGCCCATAGGTAGCGACAGGTTCATTGAATGGCTCGCCGGAAAGAAACAGTAATAAACTATCTTTTTCAGCCGAAATGTTAATACGATTACCATCTTGATTAAATTCGATAATTTGATTGTGGTCCAGTTCTAATACTGCTGAATCATTTACCATCACTTTTCCCTTCAATAGGTACAACATACCCCTATGGGATTTCGGAAAAGGCAAGTTTGCCTTCCCTTCAGCAACGGCTTCAATCATAAAGGCATTGACTGGAGTTTGTGTCTTTATCCTACCAAACTGACCATTCAATTCTCCTGCAATAATTCTGGTTTTGACTTTTCCATCCTTTGATACATCAATCCTGAAATCTTCGTGCTTAGCGTGCTGATAGTCTGCGGGAATCATTTTTTTTTCAGCGGGCAGATTAAGCCACAACTGTATACCCTCAATCGTTCCTCCCTTTTTTACAAATTCAGCAGAAGGCTTTTCAGCATGTATTATTCCGCGACCTGCCGTCGTCCACTGCACATCACCAGCTTTGACGATGCTCTCATTTCCGAGTGAATCGCGATGCAACTGTTCCCCTTGAACCAAAAGGGTTACAGGTTCAAAACCGCGATGTGGGTGCGGACCCAAATCAATCGGATTATTCTGTTCTGAGATTTCATATGGGCCATAGTGATGTAAAAGTATAAACGGGTCAATCATATCAATTGCTCCATTTGGAAGTGGCTGACGTAAACGGATTGGTCCCATATTTACGAAATCGCTTTTTCCTATGTTTTTTATTGTGTTCATATCATGCCCGCGAAAGCGGGTAGCTGTTAATCCCCACCCCCCTCTACTTCGACTCCGCTCAGCACAGGCTCGGGAGAGGCTATAATTAAATATTAAAATTTATTCTATTTATCACTCAAACTTGATTCAACGTAATTTTGTCTGATTATTTTATCGCATCTTGTCCAAAAGGTCGCTCAATTGTTTTGCTTCTTCTTCGGTGATATTTTTCATTAATTCATTGTTAAGTGTACCTGGAATGGATTTGAGCAATTTCCTTCCTTGTTCGGTAATTGCGATTTTAACCACTCGCCTATCAGTTTCAGACGGTAAACGTTCAATACAATCCTTAGCACAAAGTTTATCCATCAAGCGCGTTGCATTAGGAGAACGTTCTATCATACGCTCTTTAATTGTCTGCACAGGTAAAGGCTCTTTTGCACCTCTTAGAATTCTAAGAATATTATATTGTTGAGGCGAAATACCGAAGTCCTTGAAAAATTCATTTTGACAACTACTTATCCAATTTGCGGTATAGATGATGTTTAACATCGCCTTGACCCGATTACTCGGAAATTTTGATTGAATGTCTTTTGATAAATCACCCATTTTTCAGTTTTCAGTTTTCAGTGACAGTCTCAGTACTCAGTGGCAGTCGCAGTCTCGGTATTCAGTCTCAGTACTCAGTCGCAGTCTCAGTATTCAGTCTCCAGTTTGTTTTGTTATTTTCGGTCTTCGGTCTTCGGTCTTCGGCTTTCCGTCCTCCGTCAAAAAAACTCACATTATCTTAAGTACTAAATCCTACTGTCAAAATCTGACATCACTGTATTCTTCCTTCTTTCTAAATACTGAATTCGCAAATGGACAAAGCGGCATAATTTTCATCTCATTTTCACGAGCGTAGCTCACTGCGGCGTCAACCATTGCATAACCTATACCTTGCCCCTGAAGTGATTCGTCAACCTCGGTATGGTCAATGATTATTTTGTCCTTTCCTGCATGGCTGTAGGTCATCTGTGCTTTTTCCACACCTCCTACTTCATAATAAAATTTTCCTTTTGAGCCAGTATCTTCTTGCTTAATATTCATGACTACAAACTGTTTTGAAATGTTTCTACTTTAGCCTTTAATTGTTGGTTCAATTCTTCATTTATAATTTTTCCATCTTTGAAGTTATCATGAAAAGCTGGAAAACTGTATTGAGCAACAATATTGGCATTATGCCGCGGAAATCTATCTGCTGCTATATCCAATACCGATTTACCGCCCCTTGGTCCAGGCGATGCCGCCATTAAAAGCATGGGCTTACCTAACCAATTTTTCTGTTCGGCTCTCGACAACCAATCAAATAAATTTTTGAATACAGATGTGTAGGCACCGTTGTATTCTGCTAACGAAATGACGATTCCATCACCACCTTTAAGCTTATCTAAGAATTTAACGACGTTATCTGGAATTCCGCTTTTTGATTCTAAGTTCTTACTATAGATTGGTAAATGAAAATCATTTAAATCTAAAACTTGAGTTTCAACATTCTCAACCAAGCTGGCCGCATAAGTGGCTAACTGTTTATTAATTGAGTCTGAACTATTACTTCCTGCAAATGCTATTATTTTTTTCATATTTATTGCCCGCGAAGGCGGGTAGTTTAAATCCTTCAAAGAAGGGACTCTAAAATTTATTCTGTTTATCTTTTCGTTTAACAATACAAAGATAAGGAAAAATAAATTTATATTCCAAGGAAACTATTTCCATGTAATATATTTTAACAAAATATTGACTTCTCTAACAAACATCGTCGGGTTTTCGTAAATTCGTTTACACTAAATATCACTTCATGGATTTAAACTTCAACAAGAACGAAGACCACAATAAATTACTACTTTCAGATTTAAAAAAGCGCCTAGCTCAAGTTAAGTTAGGTGGCGGCGAAAAGCGAATTCAAAAACATCATGCCAAGGGTAAACTGACCGCAAGGGAACGAATTGATTTTTTATTGGATACTAAAAAACCATCTATTGAAATTGCCGCCTTTGCTGGTGAGGACATGTATAAAGAACACGGCGGCTGTCCTTCGGGAGGTGTTGTGGTGAAAATGGGATACGTGAGCGGCAAGCAGTGTATCGTGGTTGCCAATGATGCTACCGTAAAGGCAGGTGCTTGGTTTCCCATTACCGGTAAAAAGAATCTTCGAGCTCAGGAGATAGCCATTGAAAACCGATTACCAATTATCTATTTAGTGGATTCAGCAGGCGTTTATTTACCCATGCAGGACGAAATTTTCCCAGATAAAGAACATTTCGGAAGAATATTTAGAAATAACGCAGTAATGAGCAGTATGGGCATCACCCAAATTGCTGCAGTGATGGGAAGCTGTGTTGCTGGTGGCGCCTACCTACCTATTATGAGCGATGAAGCCTTGATAGTAGATAAAACTGGGAGTATATTCTTGGCCGGTAGTTACTTGGTCAAGGCGGCCATTGGTGAAAGCATCGACAACGAAACCCTTGGCGGCGCAACCACCCATTGTGAAATTTCTGGGGTTACAGATTACAAAGCAAAAGATGATAAAGATGCGTTGGAAACCATTCAACGCTTGATGGATAAAATTGGTGATTACGACAAAGCTGGCTTTAACCGAACTACAGCAAAAAAACCGCAGGAGAATCCTGACGATATATTTGGAATACTCGCTCGCTCACGCGCCGACCAATACGATATGAAGGAAATCATCAAGCGCTTGGTCGATAACAGTGAATTTGATGAATACAAGCAAGGTTACGGCCAAACCATTATCACTGCCTACGCGAGAATCGACGGCTGGGCGGTTGGTATTGTTGCCAATCAACGTAAGTTGGTAAAAACCAAAAAGGGCGAAATGCAGTTTGGAGGCGTAATTTATAACGATAGCGCCGATAAGGCCACTCGATTTATCGCCAATTGCAACCAAAAGAAAATTCCTTTAGTTTTCCTACAGGATGTCACCGGGTTTATGGTGGGCAGCAAGTCTGAGCACGGTGGTATTATAAAGGACGGTGCTAAAATGGTGAATGCTGTGAGTAACTCAGTAGTACCAAAATTTACCATTGTCATTGGAAACAGTTATGGTGCTGGTAACTACGCCATGTGCGGCAAGGCCTATGACCCAAGATTAATTGCTGCTTGGCCAAGTGCCGAACTGGCAGTAATGAGTGGAAACTCCGCCGCCAAGGTTTTACTTCAAATTGAAAAAGCATCCTTGGAGAAGCAAGGAGAAAACATCACCGAGGAAAAAGAAAAGGAGCTCTTCGATAAAATTAAAAATCGTTACGATAATCAGGTCTCCCCCTACTACGCTGCTGCGCGAATTTGGACCGACGGCGTTATCAATCCGTTAGACACCAGAACCTGGATTAGCATGGGTATTGAAGCCGCAAACCACGCGCCGATAGAAAAACCGTTTAATATGGGGGTTTTGCAGGTTTGAGATTATGAAAGAGGTTGTTAAAATTATAATGGTATTTTATTCAGTTTTCAATTGGGGACAAGTAGAAACTTCTGAATTAATAAAGCCTAGATTATCTTTCAGTGATAATCAAGAATTATCTCTTGATAAATCAAAGTATGTCATTCTTAACAATGATACTTTATATGCCAAGATAAAAAGAAGAGATTTTTCCATATTTTCCTCAGAGCCGATTTTTCAAAATATAAAACTGCTGAAAAGATACAAGGCCTTGGTTTTTAGATTTACAAATGAAAAATCAAAAAAAGTAATCAAATTAAAACAATGGTCTGAACCAATAGCCATATATCTTGATAAAGAAATTCCTAAAAATGTTGCAGAAAAATTGAAATCCTTTTATTTGGACCTTAATAATTTAAATAATCTGAAGATTTCATTTTCCAAA
>JBCCOJ010000260.1:0-4689 GCA_039025415.1 Bacteroidota bacterium
ACCCACCCCCACCCCCGATTTCAACTAACCTATCAACCACAAACCCAGAATTGTCATGCGAATTATTGTCAACATAAATAATCTCACACTCTTGGATGTTTTGATTTATAATGGAATCGTAAGCCGAATTAATAAAATTCTCACCATTGAAAACAGGTATGACAACAGATAGCAGCAACTATTATTTTGAAAAGAAATGCTGATGCCATAAGCTCAAAGTTAGCAGCATACTGGTTGGATGAGAATAAAAAACGTTATTATTGTTTTTAAAATTTTCATAAACATTTTGAATAATAAATTCCGGTATCATTTCATGGAAAGATTTTGAAAATAGTCTTTCGCGTAGATTTTTATCATTTTCTTTACCCAAAAATTGAATTTCATAATTTCTCTGAATAAATGGCCTACCTAAAACACCTTTACTTTCACGCTTTAGCTTATTGATTATTCTGTATGGCCAATTATAGGGCGATTTATTAAATTCAAAGTTTTTGAGGTTAAATGGTTTTTGGGCATGCCAAGTAATTCTGGAAATGGCATCATCTCTTTTGAGATGAGCAATTTGTATTCTTCTGTCTGAGAGATATTCTTCAGGTAAAGTACATATAAATTCGTACATGCGATTGTCGTAAAACGGAGTGGTTATGGGATTGGCAGCCGCAAAAACACTCAAGTTAGTTGTAGTCCAGCGATGCGCCCATTGGGAAGTTTTGAATGCTCTTATTTTTGCACTTATGTTTTCAATATGTATTTGAGATAATGAGGTCTTTATTCGACTCCTTAAATAATCAATAAAGCTTCCGTTAAGCCCCCAATGCTTCCATAATTCCTCAGCTAGATAAAGCCCACCAGGTTTAAGCATTTTTTGGATAAGTATTGCAACCATATCCGTATTTTTATTATCAATATTTGCTCCTTTATCAAATAAAACATCTCCCCAATGACCTAATGAAAAAACACCATTTATGTTTTTCAAGGATTCAATGATAGCCATTTGCCGTGCATGCGTGAATTCTGAGTAACATCCATTAATTAGGGCTATATCATCGATAGTCTCCCATAAATATCCTTTTGGAATAACGAACCAAGAGAAATCGAAATTACAATATTGCGCAATTTTTGCGGCAATCTTTTGTTCTGGATAGCCTCCGGAAAAACTGTAGCTATATGAAAATACGGGATTATCAAGAGTTTTTATAATCAAAGCTTGACTTCTACTATCTAAGCCCCCTGATAAAGGTAAAATTATGTTACGTCTACCAACTTGCTCTTTAATTATCAAAGTCAATAATTCAATATACTCTTCAACAGCTGCATCAAAAGATATCGTTCTAGGTGAGTAGTGCCAATTGAAGTTTGGAGTACTTTTAATTAAAAAACCCTTTTCATCAATTTGATGGTCATGGGCTGACAACAAGCACTTCATATTCTTCCAGAATGTATCATCATCCATGAAAAAACCAGTGGCTGCAAAAATGCATATAGCCTCCAAGAATAAGCCACTCTGGTCTTTCGTTTGGACATAATGATGCTCTGAGGGCAGTATGGGATTTTGTATTATGCTTTTGGGCTTCATCTTAGGCAAGAGTACTTTTAGGAATTACGTTATGTCTTTCTATCCCTAGTATAAATCAGGGATTTGTAAGGCAGTAACACATCTCTTACATCGGTAATTTCTATTACGGCGTCCTCTCTTCTTGGTAAAATATTAAAAACCCTGGTCTTATATAATCTTGAGACTTTTCTTTGGTTAAAAAGCAAGTTTTTTTTGTAAAAGATGGTAATATCCTCAATTGTTTTATTTTCATCATTTACCAATCTTATATAAAGGTTTTTTAGACGGCCTATTCGTTTTCCACTGAGATAATGTTTCGGGCGTAATTTAAAATTCTGTGATTTTTTAATGAAATCGTATAAATCATACTGGAAATAGTGTAATATATGCCCTGAAAACAAAGTCTTAACGTGCTGCCCCTCATGACGCGCTTTGTATTTATGGACATTATGTGGTATAATATCCCTACCAGTTCTTATGGCAGACTTTCCCATATTATGACTCAACCAAAAATGTGTGGTTATTTTATCTTTGGTATAAGGGTCAGTGATTTCAAAATAAATTTGATCAAACTTAGATTTGAAATTTTTTTTCGTTTTAAAAAGCGTCTCCTCAATAGCAACAAGGTCATATTTCATTTTACGGGGTATAACTTCAAAAACGCCGAATCTCACAATATCGTAATTTTGTGCGCTTGCACTTTTAAAAAACTCCTGAATTGTTTTGTACCCTTCACTTCTAGGCAATAGAAAAAATTCGTCAGCATCAATAGATATCAACCAATCTATTCCCTCTTTTATACATTGTAGTTCTGCATCATAACTGTTAATACACTGTCTCGCCGAATGTTGTGTAAATTTCTGATTTGTAAATTTTTTCAAATATGGTAAATCATCATATTTATTAGAAGTTATTGATTCTGAGCAAAACACTCCATCAATTGACTCTACTAGCTCTCTACCACCATCTGTTGTATTATCAAAATAAATAAACATTTTTTTTACACCAATACCAAGGTGGTAAAAAATATTTTGGCGCAGTAGCCTTGCCTCATTCTTAACAGTGATAACAATTGCTACCTCCATCTTAAATATATCCAAATCCAACTTAAACTAATTAAAAAGCACGTTATAAACGCTATCCGCATGATGCTAAAGAGAATAAGGAGTAAAACCGAAACTTGTGTTCGCTGTTAAAAGTGTATATCCAGTCAAGGTGCGCAAATTGCAATTGAGCTCTTTCTGCCACAAAGAAACAATTTGTGCTTCATAAAATCTATTGGTATCATCTAAAAAAATGCAGAAACTGTTCGCTAATTTATTCTTAAAGAACGGTATAGCAGAGAACCTTGCAAATGGAGTATTATCTCCACTTGGGCCATCAATTAGCATCAAATCAATTTTCTCTAAACCCGTAAATTTTTTATCAATCGCTTTAACGTCATACCAGATTTCTTGATTTTTATAAGCCAAATCAATTGGGACCTTTCGTTTTGGAGCTAAAGTAATATCAACATAGTCTTGCAAATCAAGCCTTACTAGTTGTTTAAGAATTTTACTTGCCCAAATTTCATCTGACTCAATGCTGTAAAATTTAGATTTTGAATTACTTATTTTTAAAAGTTGGGCAATGTATATTGTTGATGCGCCTGAACCAAATTCTACAATGCACTGCCTACTATTTATTTCAATATCATTAAGCACATGAAGTATAAGATTTGGAGAAAGAGACCAACTGGTCATTGGTAAAAAAACTGCTTTGTCAAATAGATTTGATAGTTGGGCGTAGCTAAAGCTTGTCTGTAAAGCACTAAGTTGTCTATTGACCATGTAGTTTATTTTACGATTTATGGTATGTTTGAACTTATTTAAAATCATTGTTCTAATTTATATCCTAATTCTCGACGTAATCTTGGAAATTTATAGAAAAAAGCTAAGTCATTCAGGGCATACTAAGATTTCAACTCATATTTATATTTGAAAAAAAGTAACAAGTATGCCAGTGACAATTTCTCCTTCCTAGAAGTTCGATTTCTTATTTTGTTAAAAAATTTTTCAAGGTAACTATTAAACTGTTTTTTATTGACATTTTTTAATTTGTATTCCCGCTTAATAAATTTTAAATTCTCTAAAAAATAAAGTTTCTTTCGACGCATGGGTAGATTGTTGAAATTTGATACTGCATTTTCTAATCTTCGGAAATACGATATGGAATTTTCATTCATGCAAACAATTTGATTTAAAAAGAACTCTTGGTAAAACACGCGGTCGCCAATAATATTAAATTCTGAAAAAAAAGAAGTTGACGATAACACTTCTCTTTTGAAACAAATACTACTTACATTGAGTATTGGTATCTTTAGAATATCCTCAGAACATATTTTTTTACAAAGTCTGGAATCTTGGAACAAATGGTGTTTTGCTTCTTTCACAGGCTGACCATCTTGATCAACTACCACTGTCTTGCAAACCGAAACCATTACATCAGGTTTTGTCAATTGTTTTATTTGAGTCTCTAGAAAATCCTTTCTGCAATAATCGTCACTTTCGGCAATCCAAATAATTCTTCCCTTAGCAAATTCTAATCCTTTAGCCCATTGTTTAAATGGGGAACCTGAATTCTCTTTATTCAAGATAAAATGGGATACTCTTGCATGATTGCGACACTCTTTCAATATGCTTAGACTACCATCATTTGAAGCATCATCTAGTATAATAAGTTCGAAGTTTTGATAAGATTGGTTCAATATGCTTTCCAGCCGTTCCCGTAGGTAGGTTGCATGGTTATAGTTTGGAAGAATAATGGAGACCAAATTATTCAAGGATGAAGCATTCTACCTGATTAAAAGCTTTCTAATTAACTTACCAATAAAGTTATATTCCAAAAACAAGATTTTTTGCCTTTGGAAACTTAGCAACCAAAAATAATCATCATATAATTGTCTGGTTAGAATCTCATAATCGTTGGTTTTTACCATTTTGTTTTTTTGAGTTGCTTGCTCAGCATGTATTCTAAAATAAATCAATTTCTCGTTTTGAATGCAGATATTTTTTTCTGCTCAACATTTGCAACGGAAGCCCATAAATTCAATCGGGTTTGGAAAGCTCCGCGATGGATTTCCTCCCGCGTTATTG
>JBCCOJ010000261.1:0-4667 GCA_039025415.1 Bacteroidota bacterium
ATCTACACTCTTGGAGAGCAAATTAATCTCCCGTTTTTCAATGGTAGAATTTTTCCTCGGCCAGAAAAGAACATTAAAAGTGGGGCTGAGTTTTACTTCAAGTTTGCCAACTTTGATGGAGTAGTCAATGCCTATAAAAATAAGATATTTATAAATCCTTTTTCCAATAGTGCCTCATCCGTTCTGCAATTAAGTCTTGCGGGAAATAACAAATCAAAGATTGTCGATTATCTCAATACGACTACCGCAATATTGAGTAGAACTGAGTTAGAACGTAAAAATCAATATGCAACGAATACTATTAAGTTTATTGATAGTAGTCTAGGTGCCGTAAATGACGAATTGAAAGGTTATACGGACGAAATGAACCAGTTTAGAAAGGACAATCAATTGTTTGATGTCACTGCCGAAATGAATTTGATAACCGAAAGGCTCCGTGATTTTGATGTGAGAAAGGAGGAGGAAGAAACAAAATTGGATTATCTGGACTTTCTCGAAAATTACCTGCGTACTAAAACTGATTATTCCAAGATAGCTGCGCCTTCTTCTGTTGGTATTACAGAAGGTAATATTATAAGCAGTGTTGCCAAAATACAGGCTCTATCAACAGAACGACAATCCAAGGAATATACGGTGCAGGAGGGTAGTACCATTTTTAAGGAAATTGATCGCTCTATTAACGCAGAAAAAGAGGTGCTTCTTGAAACCATCGACGCCACAAAACAAACCATTGGTCTTAATCTTAACACCATCAACAAGAATATTGCGCGTCTTGAATCCAATTTATCAGATTTACCTGAAGACCAACAACAATATCTTCGAATCCAACGTAAGTTGAACATGAGTCAAGAGGCTTATAATATTTACTTGACCAAGCGAGGGGAGGCAGCTATAGTAAAGGCGGCAAACGTCTCAGATATTGCGAGTATTGACGAGGCCAAGGATATTGGAGGTGGGCGTATTGGTCCAAACCATAGCCTTAACTATATGATGGCCTTGATGCTAGGCTTCTTTAGCCCCATGTTTTTGATTTTTGTGGTCTTTTTATTAGATAGTACAATACACGGCAGTGACGAGGTAGAGCGCTTATCCAAAATTCCCATTCTAGGTGTTATAGGCAAGTATAAGTACAAAAATAATCTAGTCGTTTACGAAAAGCCTAAATCAGCAGTTGCAGAATCTTTTCGGTCTATTCGATCGAGTTTACAATTCTTATATAATAAAATTGGAATTGATGAAAGCCAGGGTAGAACCTTAATGGTGACGTCCTCGGTAAGTGGTGAGGGAAAAACATTCACTTCTATCAATATTGCCACAGCCTACGCTTTAAGCGGTAAAAAGACGATTCTTTTGGGTCTGGATTTACGAAAGCCAAAAATATTTGATGACTTTGAGATAACCAATGAGGAAGGGATTGTAAATTATCTTATTGGGGATAGTGAAATAGAAGAAATTAAAACCACTACCCATATTGAAAATTTAGACGTAATTCCCTCTGGTCCAGTTCCTCCAAATCCTTCGGAGTTGCTCATGTCCCATCGCCTAAAGGAATTAATGCCGAAGCTAAGACAAGAGTACGATATGATTGTGTTGGATACCCCACCACTTGGTTTAGTAACTGACGCTTTGGAATTGACACGATACGCCGACCGCACGATTTTTATGGTCCGTTTAGACTACACTAAAAAAGGAATGTTGGCGCTTATAAATGCAAAACATCGAGTGGGTGAGGTTAAAAATATAAACTTCATTCTTAACTTCTATAAACACAAAACCAATCATAATTATGGTTATGGCTACGGCTATGGTTACGGCTATGGCTACGGTTACGGCTATGGGGTTTACGGCAATGCTTACCATGAAGGTGGTGGCGGTAATTCTATCTGGAGGCGTGCAAAACGGTTTGTTCGAGAGAATCTTTAGGTTGAATTAACAAAATTAATTCATATTTAAATCCCAAATCTAAACAATCAACCACCTCCCTATCGTTTTTTTTACATTAGAAAAAAAAGTACAACTGCTTTTTAGGATAAGAATAAGAAAGGATAGTGTTTAAAAAATTAAAAAAATTAAGCGAGATAAGTCCTTCCAACTTTCCCCCTAGGGGAAATGTCCGTTTTTCTCGGGCAAAGGGGCTGGGAAGGTGGTTTCGAGCCTGGTGAGGAGCTCGAAAGCGGAAGGGCTAAAAGAAGGTTCAATTAAGGCAATAATTTCAACCACCTCCCTTTCGTTTCCGCTTAGGGCGGAGAACGAAAGTACTCCTCCTTGAAAGGAGGAGAATTAGAAAGTATAATTTTTAAAATAGATGAATAGTTAACAAATTATCAGAAAAAGTCCTTATAGCGCATTTGTCACTAAAATTTAAAATAAATATCACATTTTACTTAGATTTGAGGCTGTTTAAAAAAAAATAATTGATGCACACTGATAAAACCCTTGCGGTTATTGGATTGGGCTACGTTGGTTTGCCATTAGCAGTGGAGTTTGCCAAAAAATTTCAAGTTATTGGTTTTGATATCAATCAGGCGAGGGGTTCTGAATTAAAAAACGGGTTTGATAAGACCTTGGAAGTTGAAGAAGCTCAGCTTAAATCAGTTTTGGTAGAAGATTTAAGTAAAAATAAAGGGCTATACATATCTAGTTCCGCCTCTGATTTGACTGAAGCACAAATTTATATCATCACTGTGCCCACCCCAACCGATACCCTAAAGCGCCCAGTGTTTACGCCCTTGTTAAAATCCAGCGAGACCGTTGCCAAGGTGCTTTCCAAAGGAGATATCGTGATTTACGAATCCACTGTATATCCTGGAGTCACCGAGGAAATATGTGTTCCTATTCTTGAAGAACATTCAGGATTAAAGTTTAATCAGGATTTTTACGCAGGGTATTCGCCTGAACGAATTAATCCCGGGGATAAGGAGCATACTGTTACCAATATTTTGAAGGTGACTTCAGGTTCCACCCCCGAGATTGCTGATGAAGTTGATAGTCTGTACAAAAGCATTATCACTGCTGGTACTCATAAGGCACCTTCGATAAAAGTGGCTGAAGCTGCCAAAGTCATTGAAAATTCACAACGGGATATCAATATTGCTTTTGTCAACGAATTATCTAAAATATTCAGATTATTGGATATTGATACCAAATCGGTTTTGGAAGCCGCAGGCACCAAGTGGAATTTTCTAAATTTCTCTCCCGGTTTAGTTGGCGGTCATTGTATTGGGGTAGACCCCTACTATTTAGCCCAAAAGGCGATTGAGGTGGGTTACGACCCGGAAATCATCCTGGCAGGACGAAAGTTAAACGATAGTATGGGGCCCTACGTGGCTCGGGAAACCGTAAAGATGATGATAAAAAATGGTGCGACCATCAAAGACGCTAATGTTTTAGTTTTAGGTATCACCTTTAAGGAAAATTGTCCCGATATTAGAAATTCAAGGGTTATCGATGTCATTAAGGAGTTTCAATCTTTCGACGTCAATGTAGATGTATTTGACCCCTGGGCTTCAAAAGAAGAGGTGCGCCAGGAGTACAATCTAGATTTAATCTGTACTGCCAGTCAACTGAAAAACCAATACGATGGAATTGTTTTGGCCGTTGCCCATTCAGAGTTTGAAAGCTTGAATATAGCTAAGCTAAAATCGAATAATGGCGTATTATTCGACGTAAAATCATTTTTTCCAAAGGAAATTTCAGACGCCCGTTTATAATGTACAGTATTCAATATCACGATACCGATTTATCAAATTATAAAATCTTAATTACCGGGGGCGCGGGCTTTATCGGTTCCAATTTGGTAGAATATTTATTGAAATATAAGGTTGGTAAGGTTAGGGTGCTCGATAATTTTTCCAACGGATATAAAAATAACATTGAGGAGTTTCAGGGGCTTTCCAATTTTGAATTGATGGAAGGCGATATCCGAGATTTGGATACCTGCAAAGAGGCGATGGAAGGTATGGATTACGTCAGTCACCAAGCGGCACTGGGCTCGGTACCTAGGTCAATCAATGACCCATTGACAACCAATGAAGTTAATATCACCGGATTTTTAAATATGATGGTGGCACTCAAGGAGAGTAATACCGTAAAACGAATGGTTTATGCCGCTTCAAGTTCTACCTACGGCGATAGTGAAGTTTTACCTAAGGTAGAGGAAATCATCGGCAGTCCCTTGTCACCCTACGCAATTACAAAATACGTCAATGAACTATATGCTGATGTTTTTGGTAAGACTTATAATGCCGACACAATAGGGTTAAGGTATTTTAATGTATTTGGCCCAAAGCAAAGTCCTAATGGTGCTTATGCTGCGGTAATTCCATTATTTATAAAATCAATAAAGGACGGTGTGTCCCCAACTATCAATGGAGACGGTGAGCAGACCCGGGACTTTACCTTCGTTGAAAATGCAATACAGGCTAATATCAAAGCTTTGTTTGCTCATGATGCCGCCAAGAATCAGGTGTTTAATGTAGCCTGTGGAGAGCGGATAAGTATCAATCAACTTTGGGATAGTTTAAATGCCATTGCCAACACTGACATTAAACCAATTTACGGTCTAGCACGTCAAGGGGATGTAAGGGATTCTCTTGCAGATATTTCTAAAGCAAATCAACTTTTGAATTATAATCCCGTATACTCAGTAAGTGATGGCATTAAAAATC
>JBCCOJ010000262.1:0-4662 GCA_039025415.1 Bacteroidota bacterium
CACTTACCGGTGCATTTCGTTTCCAAAACTTTGACGCTGACATAAGCAATATTCAAAGTGAACTTGAAGCAATAAATCCAGATGAAACATTTTCCTCCAATACCGAAAATTGGAAAGTATACTATGCATTGGTTGGTTTTGAGTATCAAGTAAACATAACTAAGAAGATGGATATTTTTCCAAAATTTGGTCTTGGTCCAATGTTTATAACGACACCCGGGTTTGAAATTGCATCATCAAGCCAATTCATTAGCCGAAGTAGTGAAACAGGTTCTGGCTTAGGGTATGAATTTGGGATAGGCCTCAAAACCGATTTGGGCAGGCATTTGGCATTAATGCCCTCATTTACTTTTTCAGGAGGGATTGCAACCATTGAACAAACAACAAATACCAACAACGTAATTGCAGTAGCGGATTTCCAACCTAAGGTTACCACATTTAATCTGGGACTTTCATTCGCCTACAAATTCTAAAATCATATTAAAATGAAACAAAAAATAATGTTTTTGCTTTGCGCACTACTAATTAGTTTAGATATAACCGGGCAGGAAATTACCCTAGATGACAGCAACAAAGAAGAGAACGAAGAAAACCTGGATTTGGAGGTTGTTGCAACCATTTTTGGGGAATCTTCAGATTTAGAAGAATTTGAGAAAAAGCTTAATGATCCTGATAATAAAGTATCAAATCTCGACTTAAATAAAGATGGTGAAGTCGATTATTTAAAGGTTGTCGAAAAAACGGACGGCGACACTAGAACTGTCTATGTACAAGCTTGCGTTACCGAGGATACATTTAAGAATGTAGCGTCCATTGTCGTAAAAAAAGACAAGAAAAATAAGGCCTCAGTGACAGTCATCGGCGATACGGAGATTTATGGGGAAGAATATGTTATAGTTCCAACGTACAAAACCACTCCTGCCGTAGTAATTTGGTTTTGGGGGCCGTCGTATCGTGTATGGGTTTCGCCATACAGGTTCGGATACTATCCGGCTTATTACAGACCTTGGACCGTAGCACCTACAGCTAGATATAAGCGCAATGTGAGAGTTAGGGTTAGGCCAACCAGAGTCTATAGAACGCCGCGAGGAGTTCGAGTAAGGCATTGATTACCTATATTCTCAAGAACTTAATCCCAGTCTCAATATTTCATAATTAGAAACCTTAGACAGCCGATTAGAACTTTCTAAGGGGGTGGAGATATAGAGCATACCTTTTGGAAGTGGATTCTAATCTTGATTCCAATGGTCCTGGTGGGAGACTGACAACGAGATATTATCCAAATACAAAAGTATACAAAAGAACATACAGCAATGATCATAGAGCAATTGCAGTCTAATAAGCTATCCATATCGGGTATTTCGAAACTTATATTTCTGTTGCTAGCTTTCGGATTCTTAGGGTTTAACACCAGTGTAGCCCAAAACTTGAATATTGGTATAGTTGCTGATTTCAAATACGATAAAGAACGTCTGACTAGCCTGAAAGAAAATTTTATTGAGGAAGTTTCGAAGACCATTGGTACCACAACTCAGTTATCGTTGCTAGACAAGAATATCGTTGCAACGGGCTATGACACCGATAAAATCAGCAGCGCTTATGCTCAATTATCTATTACCTGTGATGTGGTAGTACTTATTGGGATAATAAGTACAAAGACCATCTTGATGTCCAATAATATTTTGACACCGACAATTTCGTTGGGTATAACCAATACCGCAATACAAAAAATACCACTTGCTCAAAATGGTACTTCTGGGGTCAACAATTTTACCTACATTCTTACTAGCAGAACCTTAGGGCAAGAATTGGAACAGTTTTACGAAGTATATCCCTATAAAGAGTTAAGCGTCCTGTTTTATGAAAAGACGATGAACAATATTGAAAAGGCAGAGCTTTTAACCGAGATAACGACAATTTCACAAAAGCTCAATTGCACAATACACCCGATTGTTATTGATGATAATATTGCAAACTCCTTACAAAGGATCCCGTCCAGCACAGATGCTGTCTTTCTTGGCGTCACTTATGAAATACCGCGTAAAGGTATCTACGAAATAACGAGATACCTGAAGGCAATGGCCATCCCATCCTATTCTCCATTGCAGGAGTACGTCGAATCGGGCATATTAACGGGTGTTTCATCAGAAAAAGATTCCAAATCAATCTACAGAAAATTAGGGCTCATGATCGATGACATTCGAAGGGGGACAAATGCAAAAGACTTGTCCGTCACGCTTGGGCAAACAAAACAACTTTACTTTAATATCGAAACTAGTAGAGCGATTAACTTTTCACCTGATTTTCAAACGCTTTTTACGGCTAATTTAATAAAGGGAAAAAGGGTACCCGATCAATTCAAATATAGTCTGATACAAATCCTGGAAAAAGCGGTGGATGTCAATTTAGGAGTACAAATAAGTTATAAGGACATCGCGCTTTCTGAGCAAGAAATTAGCGAGGCGAAATCTAATTATTTGCCAACGGTAAATGTACAAGTGGACGCATCACAGATTAATGAAGAAGCCACAAATGAACTAATTGGTCAATCAGAAAGATCGGTTACCCTATCCACAAGCGCATCACAACTTATCTATTCCGAACCTGCAATCGCTAATATTAAAATTCAAAAACTACTAAACCAGGCACAAAGGTTTGCAACCAAGCAAGAAGTCAATACCACTATTTTTCAAACGTATCAGCTGTATTTGAATATCCTTTTTGCAAAATCCAATGTAAGCGTTCAAAAAGAAAACCTGGAAGTCATGAAGAAAAATCTGGAATTGGCCGAACTCCAAGCTGATATTGGAGCAAAAAATAAATCGGATGTTTATCGCTGGAAATCAGAGGTGGCTATTGCTACACAGAGCCTTATTGAAGCGCAAACAGGCTTAATAATCGCGAAGGCAAATCTGGATACCTTTCTTAATAATACTTTGGATAATGAATTTGATATTGAAAACGTTGCTTTGGAAGCAAACCTATTCGATTATTATAATGACAATTTATTAGTTTCTCAGGTAGAAAATCCTCAAGATTTAAGAAGGGTTGGTCAATATCTTTATGAATATGCCAGTAGTAACTTTCCAAGCGTACAGCAGCTAGAATATTCAATTAAGGCGCTAGAGCGCCAAAATAAATCAAATAGCAGAGCTTTTTATTTGCCTAATGTATCATTGGGAGTAAGTCAGTCCGAAGTGCTGCAAAGAGGAGGTTTGGCCTCAGAACCCACAGAACGGTTAAGCAAGTTTGTCGATTCTTTCTGGAATGTTGGCGTTACCGTATCATACCCCTTGTTCGAAGGCAATAGAAAGAACATAAGAAGGCAAAACACAAGTATCGAAACGGAGCAATTGACACTCCAGAAAAATGATCTCACCAATAACTTAAAACTAAATATTCAAAATTCAATAGCGAATCTGGTAGCTGCACGAACGAATATTGTGTTCTCAGAAAAATCAGCGGAAAATGCACAAAAGAACTTTGATATATCACAGGACTTATATCAAGAAAGTTCAATTTCCATAATTCAGTTTCTTGACGCCCAGAATGCTGCTTTGACTACAAAGTTGAACTATATCAATTCGGTCTACAGTTACGTTCTGTCCTTTGTCGAATTGGAAAATAGCATTGGCTTTTTTAGCATGCTGGCAAGCCCCGAAGAAAAGCAAAACTTCGAACAAAGCTTGATGCAATCCACCAATAACTAGAAAATTAAAGTTACCACCATGAGGATAATTCTTGAAAAAATGAAGTTATCAACATTGCTTATTACCAGTTGTTTAACTGTACTGATAGGATGCGAGAACAATAAAAGTAAAGGCATAAAAGAACCCTTAAAAAAGGTTAAATACAGTAGGGTGTACTACAGAAATGACCAAAAGCAGAAAACGTTCAATGGCGAAACCCAATCTGCATCTATCACCAATTTAAGCTTTAGAATGAGTGGTATCATTAACAAAATGAACGCTACAGTGGGGGAAAAGGTGAAAAAGGGAGAGCTATTGGCACAATTAGATACGAAGGATATTGATTTGAGTTATCAGCAGATTAACGAATCAGTGCAAAGTTCTAAAATACAACTGGAAACCGCACAATCCACTTTGGATAGAACAAAAAAACTATACCAATCCCAGGGGACCTCATTAAGTGATCTGGAGAACGCCCGAAATAATTATGCACAGGCGAAAGCTACCTATGAATCCAATTTAAAATCACTTAGTCTTCAAAACTCTCAATATGATTACGCAAAAATCGTTGCACCGACCGCTGGCATAATTTCCAAAGTTAACGCAGAACAAAACGAATATGTGAATGCGGGGGGTAATATTATTACCATAGATTCGAATAATGGCGAATTTCAAGTAAAGGTATCCCTACCGGAAAATTATATAAACGATGTCAAAATCAATGACGAGGTTTTGTTAAAAATAAATGAAAGAGAGATGCAAGGTGATATCTCGGAAATCGGATATGCTGCACAAGGTGCATCTTTTCCTATAACGATTAACATAGCTAACCCTGATAGTAATCTGCGCCCTGGACTTTCAGCGAGCGTCACATTTAACATCGGTTCGGAATTACAAAACAACTCACTTGTGGTACCTATTGAAGCCGTAAGACAAGATGAATCGGGAAATTTTGTATTCAAACTTACACCCA
>JBCCOJ010000263.1:0-4660 GCA_039025415.1 Bacteroidota bacterium
ATGCTTCTTTCTTCTTGTGTCCATTCCTTCTGGAAATACAGATTCTCAACTTCGAATTTTTTAACTAAATCTGGAATAATCTCTTCTGGATAATCAATGTAAATAAATAGCTCAATATTTAAACCTTTCAGATTTTCCTTTAAATCAATAACTGATTCTAGTAGGAATTTCGCTCTAAATTTTTCGGTTTTTTTAAATCCGAAACGGTCCACCTCAAAATACCTGGGGTCTAAACAATAGACAGCAATAATCGATTCGTGCTTTTTTGATGCTTGGTTTAAAACGTAATTGTCATCTACACGTAAATCGTTTCTAAACCAAACCAGTCCTATATTTTTTTCTTTATTCAACATTGATTGATATTCAATTTATTGTTTTAAAAATTCCAAATTCCAAATTCCAAATTCCAAATTCCGAATTCCGAATTTCAAGTTCCAAGTTCCAAGTTCTTAGCTTCAGATGTTACAATTACCTTATTTATAACCATGAAATATTAAACTAAAAAAAGGTCAATGCTATTCAGGGATGGACTACTTTTTAACTTCTCACTTCTAACTTCTCATTTCTCACTTCTTATTCCTCCTACACCTTTCACTGCAATATTTTACACTATCCCAATTCTTCTCCCACTTTTTTCTCCAAGTGAAGGGCCGCTCGCATACAGGACAAATTTTTGTTGGTAAATTTTGTTTTTTGACGCCTTTCAAAACAAGCTGCTTTAACTTTTAAACAGTGATTCTTTCTTAATTTAGGTAATTGAGGGATTAAGCTCCTCTACATCTACCAATTTGTCAATCATGCCATTGAAAATAAAACCATGAAACGGTAAAACGGCGTACCAGTATAATCTACCCGCAAGACCTCTAGGTCTAAAAGTCGCTGTTTGTTTTAGTAAGCCCTCTTCAATTTTGAACTCAAGCCAAGCTTCACCTGGCAATCGCATTTCAGCATAGAGCAATAATTTTTGCTGATTTTTATCGGCGAAAATAACACGCCAAAAATCCAAAGCGTCACCTGCATCAAGTTGTGAGACGTGGGTTCTACCTCTTCGCAAACCAATGCCTCCAAGCATTTTATCCATATAGCCCCTTATTTTCCAGAGAATGGTGCCATAATACCAACCAGTTGAGCCGCCAATACGCCAAAGCTTTTCGATAGTTTTTTTAGCATCAATGACTTTTCGTTCTTTATAATCCTTAAAGCACCCGAATTTTGGGACATTTACATACTTGTGAATATTTTTCTTCAATCTGCCGCTGCTGACCATGGAATCTTTCCAGCTTGAAATTATGCTATTCTGCTCTATCTTTTCGAAGGCAAGTTTTACTGCTGTTTTATAGGGTAGGGGTTCTACCTTAAGCATTTGATTAATGTTGCTCTTACTTCCAATTATTTGAACACCCATACTTTGCACAAGTGCAGTAGCAAGCTTATAGGAGGTAGAGGTTACAAAATATAGCCAGTACGAACTTAATTTTGGGGTCATTACTGGGACTGTCAATATGTAGCGTTTTAAACCCCGCACTTCGGCAAACTGCAATAACATTTCTTTGTAGGTCAACACTTCTGGGCCGAAGACGTCATAAGTCTTATTGTATAATCTTTGGTCGCCAGCTGCTCGGCTTAAGAAAAAAAGTACGTCTCTAACCGAAAGTGGTTGAGTTTTAGTGTTAAGCCATTTAGGGGCAATCATTATTGGAAGCTTTTCTACTAAATCGCGAATAATTTCAAATGAGGAACTTCCAGAGCCTACGATAATACCAGCCTTGAATATGGTCTGCCCATAATGGTCGGACACCAAAATATCTTCAACATTTTTTCTGCTCTCCAAGTGCTTGGATAAAATTTCTTCATTGGTAATGCCGCTTAAATAAATAACCTGCTTGACATTTGTTTTCTCAATTCGGTTTTTAAAATTTATGGCGCATTGCTCTTCCAGTGACATAAAATCTTTGGAAGAATGAGACATCGAATGGATTAAATAGTAAGCTACATCAATGTCATCTGGAATACTATTTAGTGTTTCGGGTTTAAGGAAATCGCATTCGATGATGTCAATATCATCATCTTCAAGGTAACTTTTATCTGCACGAAGTTTATCTCTGACTGCACAAATTACATGATGGCCATCGTTGGCAAGCAGCGGTATCAAACGCTTACCAATATACCCTGTTGCTCCTGTAACTAATATTTTCATAGGCCCCTTTGTCCTTCGGACATTTCCCCAAAAAGGAAATAACTAATATTTATTTTGGGTTTGCTTTATACTAACGTCGATTATTCTCAACATGTAGATACTAATTTATAGGATTTAATTATTAACTTTTAATCTAAAAAGTCTTAATTGTAATGCTTTTCTTTCGTCCCTTTAAGTCTATTTCTAATTTCTGAAACACAAT
This sequence comes from Bacteroidota bacterium, assembly GCA_039025415.1. GTDB lineage: Bacteria > Bacteroidota > Bacteroidia > Flavobacteriales > Flavobacteriaceae > Psychroserpens. Next base: position 2,400 of record JBCCOJ010000263.1, read on the forward strand.
GAAATAAATTCTTTTTTGGTAAATTGGTAGGCTCATGTGATTCCCCCTCTGGGGGCTAGGGGGCTGGTCTTTGATAATCAAATCTTGCGTTGTTTTCGGGTACAGCATAACCATCCAATCCATTAATTGCTGCAATTTTTCCTTGGGTCAAGTCGATAAAGCCATCATGCTTTATGATGTCATCTTGGGCGTATAGCCCAATAATTTTACCAATAACCAGTATGACATTATTTTCATAAATAAGATACTCGCTCACATATTCCATTGCAATTTGTAACGGACAGTCCATAACAAATGGAGCATGGAAATCGCCTTTATATTCAGACGTTAGCTTGGTTTTGTCAAATTCGGAAATTTCGCGCTCATACTTTGCAGAGGTGTGATGCGCGTCTTCTAGTATTTCCGAATGTATATGGTTGAGCGTATAAAATTTCGTCTCTTTAATGTTCTCATAGGTATGCCGCGTTACCGTGGTAGGTCGGCAAACAAATCCTAATAATGGAGGATTGGAACCTAAATGGATAACCGAACTAAAAACAGCAACATTTTCTTGGCCAGACGCGGATTTTGTACCGATAAGATTTGCCGATTTATAACCCGAACAACTATTTATTAAGTTGATTTTATAAACGTGCTCAAAATTTTTGAAATCCTCATTTGAAATATATATCATTTGAGATTGTGAAAATTATTGATTTTTATGCCTTTTGCTTTCAAATCGAACATCAAATTATATAAGCCAAAAAACGTCCTATTCATATAAATAAAGTGTTTTGAACCTCTATTGGCATTCATTTTACGCAATTCAGTATTGTTGCTATATTTCTGACCTAATTCTGATATTTTACCAAAAAAATCAGGATTTGAAAAGTCAAACGTTTCTGTTTGCAGCGGTTGGGTAAACAGACTCAGCATCTCGTGGAACATATCAGTGAAGAAATCAACCTCACTTGGTGAGTCATCATCCCTTAGTATTTCAAGTTCGTATAATTTGTTCTTAAAGTATTTGGCGTCAGAAATATGTTCTGGAGAAGCTAAATCAAAATAGGGAATGTAAAAATCATCTGGAATAACCTTCATACATCCAAAGTCAAGCGCGATTAACTTACCGTCTTTGGATATCAAAAAGTTTCCTGGATGTGGGTCTGCATGAACTTTTTTCAAAACATGGATTTGATACATATAAAAATCCCAAAGCGCTTGACCGACTTGTTGCGCCATTGCTTCGTTCTGATTATGAGCAACCCATTCTGAAAGGTGTTCGCCTTTCATATAGTCCATGGTAATTATACGTTCGGAAGAGAGCTCTTCGTAGTAATTTGGAAATTTTAAATTTGGAATGTGCGAACAAGCCTTAGAAATTTCCTTGCTCTGTTCAACCTCTAGTATATAATTGGTTTCTTCAACCAGTTTATCTTCAACTTCCTTGAAGTACTTTTCAGAACCTTTCCCTTTAATATTGAACATGGACATCGCAATGGGTTTAACCATTGCCAAGTCTGATGCGATACTTTCAGCAACGCCTGGGTATTGGATTTTCACAGCAAGTTTCTTCCCATCCTTTTCCGCAACATGGACTTGACCAATGCTTGCGGCATTAACAGACGTTGCATTAAAAGTATCAAATATTTCATTTGGTGTTTTTCCGAAGTATTTTTTGAATGTTTTTATTACTAGAGGAGGCGAAAGAGGTGGCACTGAAAATTGCGCAAGGGAAAATTTTTCGACATAAGCCTGCGGCATAATACTTTTTTCCATGCTCAACATTTGCGCCACCTTTAATGCACTTCCTTTGAGTTGTTTTAATCCATCATAAATATCTGAAGCATTATTATTATTTAAATTCTCCTTGGCTTCAACCTCAGACTTGGTTAATTTATCGCCATAATACTTCAGGTAATTCACGCCTACCTTAGCTCCGGTTGAAACCAATTTGGTTGCGCGTTGAATTTTTGATACTGGTATTTTGTCTATTGTTTTCATCTTTAGTACCCACGAAAGTGGGTATCTCATTTCCCAGTTAAGATGGGAATCTTTAATTCATTATTAAATTTTCCTGTTACAACCCGCTCAATCTGCATTATTACATTCTCACCCTTTCCTTAAAAACAAATTTGCCAAAGTCAATGAGGCTTCTTACGGGTGCGATATTTAATACATCAAAACTGGTATTAACTGATTTTTCGATAAAAATGTCAGTTTTTTCGAAATTCGCAGATTGGTCATCCAACCAAAACTTCATAGTTAATAATAATTGTAGC
>JBCCOJ010000264.1:0-4657 GCA_039025415.1 Bacteroidota bacterium
CACCAAAGGCTTTCTATGGATTCTGTCTTGAAAAACAAAACCCGTGTTGTCATTGGTATAACTGCCATAAACAGGAGCCAAAGGGGAAGCATCTTTCAATGAACTCATGTAGGTGAATTTATCTTCAAGTTCATTCGCTCTACCGATCACACAGGAGTTGAAAATGTTCTCGGCAAATTCATATCGAGCTTCCATGGGATAAAGCGACTTATTACTGAAAATCTTATTAAGTTTTCTTGTCGCTTTGTTGAGCCGTTCTAAATCGGAATCATAAATAATTACATTATTGTGGACTTGGCAGGCTTTGTTGTTTTCATCATAAATAGAATCCTCATATTTTTTGAGTATTTCATACCCATCTTCGATAGATTTTTTATACCCCTTCCAACTATTGTATGATGTTTTTCTAATATCCAAAACAGACTTCGTAACGTCCTGTTTGGGTATGGTTATAATTTGATTGAGCACATGGTTAAAATGGAAGTGTACGCCAAGCTCATCAAAGAGACCTCTAAAGACAAAATTGCTGTTGGGTATGGTCGTATCTTGTTCTACCACTTCATGCGAAGTCGAAAAATGATTTGTGCTAGTAAAGCAGAAGATTTTAAAGTAATTATCGCCTATTTTAGTTATATCATCAAACTTTGCGGGGTGGATGCTCTGGTCTTGGTTAAAACCGTTTATGTGCTGAAAAATAAAACTTCTAAGGTCATCTTCCTTTATTTCAATTATCCGCACGCCTTTTAAGGAATTTAGGATATTGACCGCATTCGTTACATTGTTTTCAAATATGTTTATCCGCTCCTGTTCCGATGCTATCAAAGGTTCTTGAACTTTGAAAGGGTTTGCCAAATATTCTTTTTGAAGTGTCTCGAGACCGTCAATAAAGAAGCTGATAATTGTAAAGGATTGATAGTACTCCCTTCCATGGAAGTATTCTTTTTCTATCCGATTTAAAAAATCGTCGTACAGGAAGTAATTATCTGCATTTACCCTTTTGCCCTCGTAAAAATCAAGCCTGTGATAAATGATGTTCTCACCCAATAGGTTTAAACCCCTAGTTATCTCATCAAAATATTTGTCGATATTTTTTCTGGATAGGCTGTATGGTTCGGGGTTGGTGACGATATAGGATAACCCCAATAGACCGCTTGTGCTAAGTACTGCATTGCTATCGATGTTGATTAATGGGGTCATATTTTATAAGATTTTGGGAATAAATGTTGTCCTGTATAGTTGTAATTTTTTTGTTCTTCAATACTTTTTTTAACCTGTCGGTTCTCTTTTTTAGGAGTTTATACAGTCTGTAAAAACCGTAAAGCAACAAAGGCTCGATAAGCAATATCCAAAAGCCCGATACAAAATATATAAACCCCAGAGCCATGATGTGCGTGAGGAAGGTTAGAAAGAATCCAATAAGATAATTTACGTTCAAACCGTAAAGCTCTGGTGGGTTCTCAATCCCCTTATAAAATGTAATGCGCCTGCTCAAAACCTAAACTCCCCAACCTTCCATAACGTTCACAAGCCTAGTTAGGAGAAAGCCTAAAAGGAATATGACAATAAAGAAACCAAAGGTTGTATAAAGCATACCTTCAATCCCTTCATCCTTTACAGTTTTATCGTCACTACGAAGTTTTTTAAGGTTTATTAATAACCCAAACCCCAAGCTAGCGGCGAATAGAATTATTAGCACCCATATTAGATAATCGGATATTAAAGTGTTAACTAAATCCTTCATGAGTTAAGTATTTATTAGTTATACGAATATAGTTTAATTTATTTATAAGGTAGCCATATAGCTACATTTTTTCGATGTCTCGCAATACCTCTCGATAATATTGCTGTGTTACGTCCTCGTCGTGATTACTAACGTCCGTAACAACTTCTTTCAATTTCTCTAAATCAATGTTCTCTTGTTCAAAATGAAATGTTCCGCTACGATAATTTCCATCCAAAAAACTACAGGTAAATTGTCCTCTTTCCTGTTGTTGGAAATGATCGGGCTTAAATACGGCTTTGTCCACCAACCCAACGTTTTCACCTTCACTTCTTGAATTACTTTTGCTGTTGGTAGTACTTCCCTTGCTCTGACTAACTCTTTTGATTTCCTGACTTCCAAAAATTGACGAATAATCCCGTGCATCTTTGGGGTTGTTAGTCCGTCCAAGAAACTTATTGTTGAAATTTGATACGATTGAATCAGTTTGTACGGACTTGTAAACTTCTTCAATCATCGACTTGCCCTGTGTCAACAAAGTGAAGGAAACCCCATATTCAGCCAATTTTCCCAATAGTCTAGAGAAGTTCGGAATATAGTAGGTCGTACCCTCGTCCATGAAGAAAAACACTCCTTTTTTGTTCCCAAATTTGATGTGTCTAGAAAGGATGTTAACCATAGAGCCTAGCAAGCCATTAAGTACATTTTCGTTTTCGTCATCATTGGATGCCGTAATAATTTTATGGTGTCCATCTTCCAATAAATTAAAGTCAAAATCATCCCCGCCAAGGATATAGCAAACATTTCTATTGACTGCAATGGGCTTTAAAATTTGCGCTGCAGTCCAACTAATAGAGGCTTGTGTTTTCTCGCTTTTAGATGATTTTAAAAACTCTGCAGCATAATCTTGACTAGAATTATTTGCATTCAAAAATTCCTCGAGTTGAGCAACATCTTTTTTTATGACCAACAGCGATACATGGCCCAACGTACAGTATTGCGGAAAATCCTCATACAACCTAGCAGCAACACCTTGCACAACCCCTAATCCCGCCTTAAACCATTCATCTTGTTTTACTTCATCAGAACCTACGCCTTTGGCTATATCGCTTATTATTTGACCTAAAAACTCGGTGTTTTTTACGATGCTCGGTTTAATAATATTCGTTCTATAACTTTCATTGACGTTATCAAATACCAAATGATATATCGGTGTCTGCAGCTTCAACAGGTATTTGTACAAATAGGCGTGTCTGGTATAGTCTAGTTTCTTGGCATCATAAATAAATCCAACGTAATTTTTTATTAGATACTGCCGTAATATTGGTAAGCCTATGCTCTTAGTTTTACCACTTCGAGTTGCTGCCAAAACCAGAAAATGAGTGTTTAAACTATTTATAGTCAACTTACCTTCCTTGGTTTCAAACTCCAAGCTGTCATCAGGATTTTGTACGTGGTTTTTATCTTCAATCTGGGTATTTACTTGACCTTGTTTAGTCCTACCCATATTTCCAATGTCATTAAGGTTTTTGAGAAAGAAAATGCAAAATGAAGGTATGGTACAATATAGTATGAAGTCCTCAACTCCTATCACCATAAAAAAGCGATTGACCAACAAGTAAAGCAATAGGTAAATAAATATAGATGCGAGCAACATCATTAATAGACGCTTGGCAATTCTTTCCGCTTTCGGCAAAAAAACAGATACAACATATTGCATGAAATAGGCTATTGCATTTATTGCACCGATATATAAATATAGTTTTACCATCCTAGCGAATTTTCTCAACTGATTTTGATGCCACTTTCTTTACCGCATTCCAAAGCAATTTTTCTGGTCTGGTGATATTGGCCAAATTGTTTATCAATGATTGTACTTGCCCAGACCTTGCCTTTAACTTCATAAATTCACCTTCAAAGGCGTTTTTATAAATCTCGCTTTTAACCTTGCTCTTTATTTTATTTCCCACGGTTGATGAAACACTTCTGCTCACATTGCGTGTTACCGTTCTGGATGCTCTTTCAAGATTTGAATACTCGTATTTTTCATTTTCCCTACTCTTATAATCAAACTGTTTCTCGAACATCTTAAATGATGCATTCTTGAATTGTTCATGGTCAAACCCAACCTTGATTTCTTTCCCTTTTTGGTTAGTTTGGCTATGGCCCTTACTATTGGCGTTCGGGGATATTTTCACGAAATCCTTAGTATTTCGATGTACTACAACATGAACGTGTGTATGTAGCCCTAATTTTTTATCCCCTGCTTTTATGACATTGCTTTTGTCCGCTGCCATTGGCTTGCCGTCAACAGTGGCATATTTACCATGGAGTTCTGCAATCTTCTTATTAATTTTCTTGACCTTCTTTGTGTCGCCTGAATCTTCGGCGCGAATCCTATCAACAACCAAACTGTGAATCTCCTTGGTAATAGCTTTATTTTGCTTTACTTCATCATGGAAACTTTTATAAGTTCTGTTCTGTTCTACCTTCGCCACATATACCAAATCCTTGCCCTTAATTCCCCTATTGAAATTGTCCGCATAGAGCTCCATCACATTCTTGGTATAGGATTTCAGAAGAATATCGAACCTTTTACGTTGTTCTGGTTTCAATTCCTCTATGGAATTAATGTCTTTTTCAGATCCTGACAGTTTGGCCAAATGCTGCAATTCCTTTGGAGAGGGATTAATGGTCAGCATGAAAAACTTAGAATCGTTTTTACCTAAATGTTTGTTTTGACCATCCAACAATTGTTGTGCTGAACTTTGATTTATACGTTCGTTATCATGATTAAAAAAATGCTCGTATTCTGACGGGGATTTATCCTCATTTTCCTTAGAAAGATAACTCACCAAGGTTGCTGAACTGCCCTTATTATTCAGCTTAGATTTTCCAATCGATTTTTGAATTTTTACGAACATTAAAGCCTATTCA
>JBCCOJ010000265.1:0-4650 GCA_039025415.1 Bacteroidota bacterium
CACTATTTTAGTGAATGCCCAACAAGGCTACTTAGATTTACAGGGAAATAATAATGACGTTAATACAGTAAAAGGAACCGCTACAATTTCATCCTTACAGTCAGACGTTCAAGATATTTTTTCTACTTATACTGATTTAACATCATTTCAAAATGACCTCACTGCAAATTGCTTAGATGCGTCAACAACGCTAGAGGATTTTACAAATGGACCCGGAGGAATTACTAGTTGTGGTACTGTTGTGAGTAGCGCAGGCGATTCATGCTATCCTGCCGGAGAGCTTGAAACTGGTTTTTCGATTACTGCATCAAATTCTAGTGACGTTGTAGGAATAGAAAATGGGGAGATAGGCAATACTAGTGATTTGGTAGGTGCTCAGTCTTTTCCTGAGTTTACAATTATTACATTTTCTACACCTGTCTATGCCGTGGCCTTCGATGTTTGGGAAAATATTGATCCCCAAACTGACATCAGGATTTATGATGCATCAGATAATTTGATAAACTCTTATAATGTAACCACACCAATTAACTCACAGACATTTTTTGGATTTATATCTGACGAAGAAGTAAGTAGAGTGGAAGTAGAGGGAAATAATGATAGTGGAGAACTAATTGGTAATATGTATTTTGGTGCCGATTGCAGCACTTTATCAATTGAAAACGTCTTGGCTTCACAAGTTAATATTTTTCCAAACCCGGCTTCAAATATGTTGACTTTAGAAATGCCGGATACATTAAAACCAATAGCAATTACAGCTTATAATCTTTTAGGTATTAGACAGTCTCTTAATTTCAATCAAAATAATATGGCCGATATTTCAATATTATCTTCAGGAACCTATTTTATAATTATTGAAACCAATACAGGAGCTTTGACTAAAAGACTGATTAAAAAATAATTTTGTCTATTCATTTGAGACTGACTGAATGAAAGAAGTAGTTTTTAATTTCTATAAGCCAAATCGAAAGATTTGGCTTTTTTGAAATAATTCTTGAACTAATATGATATTGGATGATTAATACAATCGCAGGTATTTGTGGCAGGTCATTTTTAAATTGTATTTATTTAAAATTTAAAGGACTAGTTAAGCCTACTTTTCTCTTTCTGATTCAATTGTTTCAGTCCGTTTTTTGTGTTTTTCCACATCCCAAGAGATATCCCAATTGGCTATATATTCCTCTAAAGTACCGAGTCCAACTTCAGCGCGGCGTTCATTCACCTTCTCGGGTTCCATTAAAGGTGAAACATAATATTCACCTGATTCTTGGTCTCTGCCAATTTGACTACCGTAAATTTGCCGTTTTCCTTGCCTAAGTGCAACTCTATCTTCTAATAGCGCCAAACTACTAGCACTGGCGTTACCAAGTTTTACAGCTTCTCGCATCATGGGTAAATATTTTAATTGTGTTTCAAGATCAGAATGTTGAATGACCAAGAATAAAGTTGAATTTCCCTTTCCACCTATAACTTTTGAACCCAGCCAACCCCTAGTGTCCAATATCTCTTTGACCTTGACAAGATTTATTGAATCCTTCTCGTTTATGATTTTCCAGTGGGCTTTCATTTCATCAGACTCCCAACCGTGTTTTTTTTCGATGTCTTCAATCTGTCGTCTGTATTTTTGGTCCTCTTCATAAATTGTATCAAGAATGGCCACTAAGGGCAAATCCAAGTCCTTTTCGTGTTCCTTTTTATTGGCGCTCACAATTTCAATAAGTTTTTCCCATCGATTGTCTGGATAAAGTATTTTCAAGTCTTGATCAGTTGAAATATGACCAAGGTCTCTGTATTTTATTTTGGGATTTTCCGCTAGGTAAAATAAGTGGTAAAATGAGTTTTCAATATCTTTTGCTAAAGCGTAAGAACAAGCAGCGTTATATCTATCATTGGGATAAGCCTTCCCGTCCAGTTGGTCGAAAGCTGCCTTATATTTTTCTGCTGATTCTTTATACCTCTGAGATTCGTAAAGGCTCCAAGCTTCTGTTACAAGTTCAGAATATTTATCTTGATTTTGACCAAAACTTAGACTTGCAAGGAGAAAAGCTGCCGTCAAAAAAGTGAAAAATTTAGTCCTAGTTTTCATTTATTAAAATTGATTTACGGTATTCTATTTAAGCTAAAATGTGATTTGAAATTTCTTTAAACTATGTCAATTTATTTATCCTCAAGTTTAAGGATTGATTCTGCCTGGTTAAAATAGTTTATTAAGGTCATTTCGCGAGCAGCGATTTCTCGAATTAAATTTTTAAGTTTTATCATGTTGATTCTGGCATTGCTTTTTGAATTAAAATCCGGTATTAGAAATACTTCTGAAATTTTAGTAAAAGGTTCAAAAGTTAATTCCTGCTGATTATAGATTTTTGACAGTACTAATAATTGGTCGTATTCAAGATTTACAATTAAGGGATTGGACTTTGCTATATCCCAAGCTTCATTGGTGGGCATGACGCTCATCAAAGTACCACGTGTAAATGCTTTTTCAAAAAGTGCGACTTTGTTATTGGAAAATTCATCTATAAACGCCAAATCATTGCTGAGGCTATCCAGTTTCTTAACGATTTCTTGGTGATATGGCGCCCAATTTTCGACTAAGGCTTTATTATCATTGACTTCAGATTTTATTTTAGAGAGTAAATTCTCTGCTTCCCGTTCATTTTTGAATTCTTCAATTCTTTCGCTTAGGAACAAACCTAAAACCACGCTAAAAACAATGAGAAATACTTGGTACAGACTGTTTGAGATTGATTTTTTCATGTTGCTTCTGATTTTCAGCAATATATTTTTGAGTTTAATTAAAAGTAATTTTAGTTATTTCTATTGAAATAAGAATTTCACGAATAGATTATTACTCCTATTCATTAATTCACCAAAATATTGAAAACTAAGTGAAGTTTAATAAAAAATTCAATAAACCACACCTTCATAAGTATCATTTAATTTCTTTTTCTTTCTTAGCGATTATAAGGATATTCATTTATCCAATGAAACCCTCTATTCGTTAGTAAAATTTTGGACACATCATATTTTTTGAGCTTTATTTGAATTGTATCATTTTTCCAAAGTCCATTGAATGAGATGATACTATCATTTTTGGTGTAGGTAAGGTCTAGAACATCTAAGCTGTCACTCGAGGAAGTCATTTTTAGAGTACTATTAATACTGTCTAACTCATAGGTGTACCAGCTAGATTGGTCTTTCATTCCCTTTACTATCATATACTCTGATAGCCAACCTTTGTCCAACATAAGTCGTTTCCATCTTGTCTTATCTGTTAATAGTGGTGGTATGGTATCGTTATTTTTAACAAATAACTCTGTTTCGTGCACTCCATAGAAATAAGGCTCTGGTGCTTGATATTTTTGCTTCCAGTATTCCAGGTCCGAACTGATGTAATTATAAAACATAAGTGCTATAATGCTGTATTTAATGACGGATGCCGCTATTGCATAATTTCTATTTTCAAATAATGGTTTTAATTTATTTACAAATGTTTTAGGTTTTTTCAGTACGAATAGATTTACAATTCTTTCATAATCCAATAAAGCAATAAATAAGGCTTTAAGCATTAAATGGAATGAAAATAGTTTAACTGGGATATCGTAGCTCATGTTCAATACAAAGACATTAAGCATTACTGCAAAAATCATTAGGGCACCAAATGTCCTGGTTCTTCTATGAAATAATAACAAGCCGCCAATTAATTCGGCAAATCCTGAAAACATGGTATAGGCTTTTGATGCACCCATAAAGGTCCATGCAATGCCCATAGGCGAAGAATCCCCGTAGCTTCTAAATAATTCTAGAAAGGTCGGCTCTGAGAACTGTAAGTAAAATATTTTTGACAATCCGTAAGACAACATGTTGGCTGCTACGTAATAGCTCAAATAAATCCTAAAAAACCGTAATAATCTATTGTAGTTTTTTCGCTTTCTGTCTATTATAGACCAGATGACACAGCCCAAGATGGCTAGTATGAAAAAAACTAAGACCTCCACAAAATTGTAAGTCGTATCACCGCTCCCACCAGGGAAAACAGTAATTTCTATGTTCAAAAATGTTTTGGCAAACCATACTGGGACTGATTGGATATGGTAAGTCACCCATCTAATCAAGTCAGTTGTTTTAGGGAAAAATGAGATAAAAAAGGTAGAGATATGAAGTATGAAATAGATAACGATAAATCGGAATCCAATTTTTTGAAAGTTGTTCCAAGCTGGTTTTTCGATGTTCATGGGAGTCTTGATAATGTATTGGTTGGAATTGAAAACAAAATACAACTTTTAATCTCTGAAAGTTAGTATTAAGTTGTAAAAACGGAAAAAACCCAATAATTCAGTTGGGTTTTTTCCATTTTTGATGAGGTCTCGGCTTACGTATTATTACCAAGTTATGTTTCTATGTGTTTTTGTTTGGCGGTTCGAAAATTACTTAAAAATTGATAGCTTGATTAATTGTATGGTTCAAGGTACTTTTATAGCTGGCTGTTAAAATATTTAATTCTTTTTCAAGTGTTTCAATGGTTTTTTTCCTTCAATTTCATTCTATCTTTTCTTAGGTATAGTAGTATGTTTTTGCTGTAGTACTAATCTAAAATTCCCAGCATGCTTTCATCAATATTTTTTCTTTTGACTAAGATATTTATTAGAG
>JBCCOJ010000266.1:0-4635 GCA_039025415.1 Bacteroidota bacterium
CCAGAACGTGCAGATGTTAACGATAATGAGTTAGAACTTTTTCAAGCTGAAATCGATTCTCTCAAAAAAGTAAAACTTGAAAACTCAAGGCCTAGAATCTACCCCTTCAATCCAAATTTCATAACCGATTACAAGGGCTATACCTTGGGGATGAGTAACGAAGAAATAGACCGGCTTCATGATTTTCGGAGCAAAGATAAATGGATAAACTCCAGGGCCGATTTTCAAAAAGTGACTCAAGTTTCCGATTCACTCTTAGCAGAAATCTCGCCGTATTTTAAATTTCCCGATTGGGTAACCAATCCCAAACCAAGAAACAACTACACTAGTTATTCAAAAAATCAAAGACCAAAAACATTTCAGCAGAAGGTTGACTTGAATACAGCTACAGCCTCTCAACTAAGACGGATCAATGGTATTGGCGAAAAACTTTCAGCGCGAATCATCGCATACAGAACTAAATTGGGTGGAAAATTTTTGGCCGATGTACAACTTCAGGAGGTTTATGGATTAAGTCCTGAAGTAATTGAGCGCGTATTAAATGAATTTACCGTCAAAAGTGCACCAAAAGTCAAAAAAATAAATTTGAATGAGGCTACTATAGATGAACTGGTTTTGATTCAGTATGTAGATTACGAAGTTGCTGCTAATATTATTGAAGAACGAACCTTACGTGATGGCTTTAAAAAGTTAGAAGATGTTTTAAAGGTAAAGGACTTTCCGGTCAACAAAATAGAGATAATTAAGCTATATTTGACACTGGAATAATCACAAGTTCGATAAAATCGTTCGGACATATATCATAAAAAAATTGCTACATGAAAAGTATGTACTTCACAGAAGAACATCAGTTGTTTAGAGAAAGTTTAAAGGATTTTTTACAAAAAGAAGTAGTTCCACATGTTGAAAAGTGGGAAAAAACAGGTGAGATTGATCGGTTTATCTGGGAGAAATTCGGGGAAATGGGCTATTTCGGCCTTGCTTACCCAGAGGAGTATGGAGGTTTGAACTTAGATTTGTTTTATACGGTAATACTACTTGAGGAACTCCAAAAAGTAAACTCGGGAGGTTTTGCTGCCGCAATATGGGCTCATGCTTATCTAGCTATGACTCACCTAAATGCCGAGGGTGACGATGATATCAAGCAAAAGTATCTAGCTCCTAGTATTAGTGGTGAAAAAATAGGCTGTCTTTGCATTACAGAGCCCTTTGGGGGAAGTGATGTAGCTGGAATGAGGACTACTGCTGTAAAGAAAGGAGACAAGTATATTATAAACGGATCAAAGACCTTCATCACAAATGGCGTCTATAGTGACTATTTAGTGGTTTGTGCCAAGACTACCCCAGATTTGGGTAATAAAGGTATAAGCATTTTTGTTATAGACAGGGATACACCCGGAATATCAGCAACCAAATTGGACAAATTGGGTTGGAGGGCTTCAGACACCGGGGAAATTGCTTTTGATAATGTCGAAATTCCGGCATCAAATCTAATGGGTGAAGAAGACAAGGGCTTCGGTTATATTATGCAGCATTTTGCCTTAGAGCGACTCATTATGGGTATAAATGCGCATGCAAGGGCAGAATTTGCTCTGGATTATGCATTGGATTACATGAAGAACCGAGAAGCCTTTGGCAAGACCATTGATAATTTTCAGGCCTTAAGACACAAATTCGCTGATTTAACGACCGATATGGAAGTCTGTAAAGAATTTAATTATTCCATTGCCTCCCGTTTAAATAAAGGTGAATACGTTGTCAAAGAGGCTACCATGTCAAAATTGAAATGTACTAAAATGGCAGATGAGGTCATTTACCATTGTCTACAGTTTTTAGGCGGGTATGGTTATATGGAAGAGTACCCATTGGCTCGTTTATCAAGGGATAGTCGTTTAGGTCCAATTGGTGGAGGAACTTCAGAAATATTACGAGAAATCATTGCCAAAATGGTCATAGATAAGAAAGATTATAAGCCAGCAACATAATTATTTAGTCTATGAAACCTACTTTTCATAATAAGCTATTATTTATCTGCATATTCGTATTGCCTTTTTTTGGTTCTTCCCAAATCGAACTGAAAAATAAAATTGTTGATTTTGCAACTTTGGTTCCAATTGAAAGCGCGAGCATTTATGTAAAGCAAACCACCACAGGAACAGTAAGTAATGCAGATGGTAAGTTTGTACTTCAAGTTCCTGAAGATTATGCAAATGATACCCTGGTCATATCTTCTATAGGTTATAAAAGCTACAAGATACCAGTCAATGAATTTGATAACTCATTTGAAATTTATTTAGAGGAAGATATTGCCTCATTGGACGAAATTGTTTTGGTGGCAGAAACCAGACCCAAAACCGGTAATGATATCGTTTTAAAGGCCATCGAAGAATTATCTGAGACGCTTCCTGATTCTGCATACTTGCAAAAAGGTTTCCTTAGGCACAAAGAGCGTAATAAATTAGAATTTAAATGGCTAATTGAAAGTGCCATTACGGTTTATGATTCGGGATATGGTGCAAATAGCAACGATTTTTTAAAGATTAATGTTGAACAAAACCGTAAAAGCTACGATTTACGTGATGTTGACAGTCTTTTTTCTTACGCCTCGTTTAAAAAACAAACATCTAACCGACCTACTTTTAAGAAGGATGATGTTAAACGAAACCAAGTTACCACAAATCAACTAATTCAAGCGATACGCTGGAACGATGAGCGATTTAATGGACTCAACAACCTTTTTCACGGTAAGTTGAATTTAGTAAGAAATGCCACAGATTCAAAAGCGCTTTTTGGAGAAAATGTATTAGACAAGCACTTATTTAGTCTTGATACCATATTGGTTGATAATGATAGAAAGATTTATAAAATAAAAATTGCAAAAGGGAATGATTTTGTAGGATTAGGTACTCAAGGCATTTATAATGAAGGTTACGAAGCCAGCGGCTGGCTATACATTTACTACGATAATTACGCATTTAAAAAAATTGAATACGAGTTAAAAGCAGCCTCTCCAGCACAAAGGTCTAGAAGTAAACGTCTTTTTGATACTGAGGTAAACCATAAACTCGTAATTACTTACCGGGAATATGAAGATAAAATGTACCCAAGTTATATTTATTATGAAACCCCAAAATTGGTCAATACGGGCTTGAAATCCTCTTCTGGAAAAATCTCCAAGGAAGAAGAAGAATTTTACAACAAGCAGCAGCGTTATTATTATACCGTACAGGAAATCTTATTTTCTGAAATAATCCTTGATAAAGAAGAAATTCAAATGGAATTGAATCAAAAATGGGATGCCGATATTTTTTCACCTAAACCCTACGATGCGGACTTTTGGAAAAATTACAACATTCTTCTAGAAAGCGAAGAGGACGAAAAAATGATAAATGATTTAAGCAAAAGAGCCTCCTTGTTTCAGCGTTAGTTCTACTTTATTTAATCTTCGGTTTTCGGTTTTCGGTCTTCCTCTTCAGTCCACAGTCCTAAGTTTAATGGCATTACTACATTTTCCGAAATTCGCAGACTATTATCAAGAAGGCAAAAATTTATTTTGATTTAAGAATTTTCAATCTATATTTGTAGCCTTAAAATTTAAAAGGAAGGAGGTTAAGACACTATGTTGATAACAAAGGTAAAAGAAGGAGAAAATATAGAACGTGCATTGAAACGTTACAAACGCAAGTTTGATAAAACAGGCACAAGACGTGCATTAAGTGTTCGTAAGGAATTTGTTAAGCCTTCAGTTGTTCGTAGGGCACAAATACAAAAAGCCCAGTACGTGCAAGGTTTGAGAGATCAGGAAAGTATTTAAGTTAATGTACTAATTAATTACTATAATTCCCCGTTAATTTTTTAACGGGGTTTATTGTTTAACAAACTTTCCCTAAGGTGGAAAATGTCAAAATAGAAAAGCTGATTAAAAATTATCTCTAAGATTTAGGGTTAGGCGAAGAATAATGTACCATCAAACTTAAATTCCTATTTTTATATAAACTTTGTTCATGTCACTTAAATCCTTTACTGACTACTTATTAATTGAAAAAAATTATTCCCCGTTAACCCTGAGAGCCTATTCAAAAGACATTGAGCAATTTTTGGATTTTTTATTAAGCGAATTTCAACAGGATAATCTTGATGAAATCAATTATTCTCAGATTAGGAGTTGGATTGTCACTTTGGTTGAAGCTGGTCTATCCAACCGAAGTGTAAATAGGAAAGTATCGTCCTTAAATTCATATTTTAAATTCCTTATGAAAATCGAGGTAATCGATACCAACCCGCTTTCTCAACATAAGGCTTTGAAGGTAAGTAAAAAACTACAGTCGCCGTTTTCTGAAAAGGAGGTTGAAAAGGCGTTTAAAATCTTAAGTGAAGAGAGTGGTTTTGTGGGTCTTAGAAACAAGCTTATTGTAGAACTGTTTTATGCAACTGGGATAAGGCGTATTGAGATGGTCAATTTAAAATTGACAGATATTAATTTGCCACAAGGATTGCTAAAAGTACTAGGCAAGCGCAATAAGGAGCGGATTATACCATTGTTGCCGGGTATAAAGGAAACAATAGTTGAATATATTAAGGAAAGGGAAAGATTAAAATTTATTCAGGATCGAGATTATTTGCTATTAACAGAAA
>JBCCOJ010000267.1:0-4526 GCA_039025415.1 Bacteroidota bacterium
AGCTTTATTAATGGTAATATTTAGCCGGATGTTCTTCATCCGGCTTTTACCTTTTTTTGAAAACCCTATAATCTATCAAAAACATAAATATTCATTTGCTAAAATCTACGCAATTATTATTTGCTGGATTTTGAACATTGAATTAGAATAAAAAAGAATTATCCAAAGATTCTTGAAGTCAAATGCCATTCAAAGCAATAAGCTTGACATTGATTATTGAATAATTCTGCATACTTAAATTAGAAATTAGCTATGAAAGAAACAGGTACACATGCACTTTTGGGGGGGATACTACTCGCCTTTTTCGTAGTGCATTTTAGTAATTGGTCAGATGCCTTTGTGCAAAACCTGGACCGTCATCATAAGTATATTCCCAAGGCATTAAACGAGATTAATGAGAAATTCCATAACGAATTAATGTCGTTCTCAAAGGAGGCCATTAAATTCAGCCAATTAAGTGAGACGCTTGTTAAAGATGAAATATCGCAGGATAAACTTGAAAAAGGTTACATCGAACTCAGAGAATCATTTAAAAAAGTTGGCTTTATCATTGAATACGTTGATAAAGAAGCCTATGACAAGATAATAAACGGTGCTCCTCTACTCAAATTGGAGAAAAAAGTAGCAGATTTAGCGGTATTAGAACCTCATGGGTTTCAAGTTTTAGATGAAATTATGGGAAGTGATTTACAAGCGACAGAAACTCGTCAAGATTTAGTGAAGGAGGCTGAATTACTATCTAAAAACGTCAAAAAAATCAATGAATACCTTCAAGTTCATAAATTATCAGATCGCCACTTCTTTGAAGCAGTGAGATTTGGTATAATTAGAGCTGCAAGTCTCGGAATCACTGGATTTGATACCCCAGGGACACTAAAAGGAATTTCTGACACCCAGGTTGCATTGAAAAATTTTGATGAATACCTTCAACTTTATGCAACCGAATTAAACAATGTAAATAGAATTGGACTTTTGGATGAGATTCAAGATATCCTTGAAATGGGCATTAAACTGACCAAGAATGAGGAGTTTGACACTTTCAATAGGATGAAATTCATCAAAAACGTTATTAATCCAGCTTACAAAACAGTAAAAGACATTCATTTAGCATTGAATTATGAAACCATTGATGAAGTATCACGTTATATCCAGGCTGTAAATTACAATGCTGAAAATCTTTTTGAATCAGACTTTTTAAACTCATTTTATTACGTTAGCCTAGAGGAGGATAGCACTTATGCAGCAAAAGCCGAGTTAGGCAAACTTCTATTTTACGATCCTATTTTATCGCAAGATAATGGAATGTCTTGTGCCGCATGCCATGACCCACAGAAGGCATTCACAGACGGTAAAACACTTAGTCTTTCCAATACTGGTGACGCATTAGAGCGCAATGCCATGACCTTGAACTATTCGGTTTACGCCACGAGCTACTTTCATGATTTAAGGGCAAAGCGATTGGAAGACCAGTTTGAGCATGTTGTTGTTAGCGAAGATGAATTCAATTCAAGTTATGAGGAAATCATAGAAAAGGTTTCTAATAGTGAGGCATATTCAAAACGTTTTAGAGATGCTTTTCCACATCGTAAAACCATTAAATTCAATGATATAGATTACGCCCTAGCGGCTTATGTCATGAAATTAAACACTTTCGATAGCCCTATCGACCAATATTTTCAAGGCAAGTTAAAGCGTTTGCCAAAATCTGTAGAACGAGGCTTTAATTTGTTTACTGGTAAGGCAGCTTGTGCAACTTGTCACTTCACACCCCTATTCTCAGGAAATCTACCACCACTGTTTATTGATACCGAAGCCGAAGTATTAGGTGTACCGGAGGCAAAGCAAGAACCTTGGGTGCTTGACGATGATACCGGCCGCATTAATAATGGCGTAACTCAAGATGTTGCTAAATTTTATGTAGGTGCATTTAAAACGCCAACGGTTAGAAATATTGAACTCTCAGGGCCTTATATGCATAATGGAGTTTTTGATACTCTAGAAGAAGTCATGGACTTTTATAATAAAGGCGGTGGAGCTGGCAATGGTATGGAATTAGAGCATCAAACATTGGCTAGTGACCCTTTAAATCTTTCAGATAGGGAAATTGAGGACATCATTGCATTTATGAACGCCTTGACAGACTCAAAAAGATTTGAAAAGCCAAAGGATTTACCAAGGGATTTTGAGGAAAACAGCATTAACGAAAGAACTTTCTAATTAAAGTTGGTTTTATAACTATTAGAAAACTTTTTGAAAAATTTCGAATTACCGAGCTAAGGAGTATCTTTAGGTCGGTAATTTTATTTTTTATTTATAGTTATTGGTTTGAATTGAAAATCAAAATATAAAGGAAATTACACTCAACCATTGACAACATAAAATTTAAAAAATGAGACGTTTAGCATTAGCAATTTTCACACTTTCCATTCTCATGTTTAGTTGTGATGGCCGAACCAGTAAAAAAGAACAACTACAAAAATCGGTTTCTGAATTTAACTTTGAAGTTAAACCAGAAGAACAAATACGTATCTACCCTGCTGAACGCATAGCAATTGAAACAGATTATTTAGTAGCAAACGCATTTAAGGTCAAGATTAGAAACTATTCTATTGACGATTCTTTCTTGACGGTAGGAAACAAAAGCGAAAAAGCCACTTATACGCATCACAGAGTATTTGAGAGCGACATTATAGTTACCGTAAAAGACGATTTGATTTTAAAACGTCATATTTCCGCGGAGAATTTTAGTTTAACGCCATCTTCTGGATTTTGGAACGAGGCGACTCTCGAGCATGTTTGGGTGAATCAGGAACATTCTGATTCAGAATTATTAAGCCTAAGAATTTCAATTATAAATCCTAGATTAAAAGCCTCTAAACTATACGAAATGCTAGTTGATAAAAAAGGTAATGAAATCGTAAATTTAATTGAAGAAAACTCTTAAAAATGCTTGGACTCAAACTTCCTACCGACCCTCGTTGGGTAAACATTGTTGAGAAAAACGTTGAGGACATTCTTACAGATCATGCTTATTGCGAGCAAAAGGCCGCAAGTACAGCCATTTCCTTAATAGTAAGTTTTCCTGAATATACAGAACTTGTACAAGAAATGACCGCTTTGGTCAAGGAAGAAATCAGTCATTTCAAGTTAGTCCATGACCGCATTATCGCCAATGGGTGGACCTTGGGCCGAGATAGAAAAGATGATTATGTTTTAGAGTTGGTGAAGTTTTTCCCTAAAGGAGGCAGCAGAACCACACAACTTGTTCATCGACTCTTGTACGCGGCATTAATCGAGGCGAGGAGTTGCGAACGTTTTCGTTTACTTTCGGAAGAATTAAAGGATAAGGATTTAGCCGAATTCTACAGAAAACTCATGATTAGCGAAGCAAATCATTACACCATGTTTTTAAAATTTGCAAGAAAGTACGGTAATCGAGAGGAAGTGGATGAAAAGTGGCAGTCTCTTTTGGATTATGAAGCAGATATTATGAAAGGTTTAAGCAAGAAAGAGACAATTCATGGGTAGTAAAAAAGCTATGCCATTTAGTTCTTGTAACAATCCATGTTATACATTATCGTAATTTGACTCTTAATTAAGGAATGGTTTGCGATGTTTCATAAGGATATACTCGAAACCGTATCAAAATAAACGCTCTTTACAATACCATCCGACAAACCAATTTTGGGCACATAAATATCCTTGGCACCGCTCCATTTCATAGCCGATAGATAAATACGCGTTGCTGGTATTATAACATCCGCACGATCTTGATTCATGTCAAGTTCTGTAATTCGTTCTTCGTAGGTATAGTTTTGGAGTTTATCATAAAAACTAGTTAGATAAAAATATGTCAAGGGCTTGCCCATTGCCTTACCTGAAATTTTAAATATTTTATTAATGTTACCCCCAGAACCCATTAGTTCAATTTTATCGTAGCCTTTGGTAGCATTTCTGGTCCATTCTTCAGCTTCTCGCCAAATTTCGCTCTTCACCATATCATTCAGCAATCTCACGGTACCAATTTTGAATGATTTTGAAATCTTTATTTCTCCGTTATGAAACACCGAAAACTCAGTACTTCCTCCACCAACATCTACGTATAAATAAGTTTTATCTTCTTTAATGTACGAATGCAAATCGGTTTCGGCTATAATTGCAGCTTCTTCTTCCCCATCTATAATGTCAATATTTATACCCGCTTTTTTCTTGATAACCTCTGCAAATTGGCGCCCATTTTCAGCTTCCCGCATTGCCGATGTAGCACAAGCTTTGTAGGCCACTACTCGATGAGATTTCATAATCAAATTAAAAGCCGTCATAGTGTCAATCATTCGTTCTTGGTTTTCCTCGGAAATATTACCCGTTACAAAAACATCAGAACCCAAACGAATTGGAACCCTCACTAAGCTACTTTTTTTAAAAATTGGTGAATTGCCATCCTGTTCTATAACATTTGAAACTAATAACCTTACCGCGTTAGAACCAATGTCTATTGCAGCATACTTCTTTATTTTAAGCATTAT
>JBCCOJ010000268.1:0-4493 GCA_039025415.1 Bacteroidota bacterium
TTAATGGGCTTTGGCGTATTATTTTTACTTGTAATCCTTCTATTTCCCAAAAAGGTTCAAAAAGTCTCTGAGGAACTAATTGTGAGGATTGAGGTTTATGTTACCGAAGGTGACTCGGCAAGAGCGGAGTCTTACAGGGTGATGCTATCTGATGTCTTAGACTTCAATATTCTTGGGCGCGGGGTTGGCAGTTTTGGAGGAGCCGCCTCAACAAAATATGATTCCCCCGTTTACGAACAAGTTGATTTCAATTGGTATAAAACCATTTATTTAGCTACAACTGACACTTATTATCCGCATCTTTTTGTCGAATTAGGAATTATTGGAGGATTTCTCTATTTGTTAATCATCCTTTCTCCACTTTTAAAACGGAAATATGATAAAAAGGTATTTCTGTTGCTTATTGTCATTTATTTTGCCCTATTTTTTGATAGTATATTTTCTTTTGCCATGAACAATTTAACCTACTTGATGCTCTCTCTTTTGCTCGTTTATCCAGTCCTGGAATACCAAAAACGTCTTTTGCATCATAGAGAGATGACGACAAATTAATTTATGTGTTTTTTATGGCATATTTTTGTCCTAATAGTATTAAATCCCATTCCTTTTTATCGGGACAAATAATTATTAAATTCTTAATTTGATGAAAACAGTAATACTAGCCGGAGGATTTGGAACGCGCCTTAGCGAGGAAACACAAAACATCCCCAAACCAATGGTGCCAATAGGTAACATGCCTATACTATGGCATATCATGAAAATCTATTCGGCTTACGGAATGAACGATTTCATAATTCTTTTGGGTTATAAAGGGTATGTTATCAAAGAGTATTTCGCAAATTACTTTCTTCATCAAAGCGATGTTACGGTAGATTTAAAAAACAATAGGCTTGAGATTTTAAATAACTCAGCTGAACCTTGGAAAGTAACCATGATTGATACTGGATTACATACCATGACCGGGGGCAGGATTAAACGCGTTCAAAATTTAATTGATGGTGAACGTTTCTTATTGACCTATGGTGATGGCGTTGCAGATATTAATATTGAAAAACTAATAGAAGCTCACGAAAGTCATGGTAAGGCCATTACAATGACTGCCGTGCAGCCAGAAGGTCGTTTTGGTTCACTCAAAATTATTGGTAATGAAAAGATATCCTCTTTTGAAGAAAAGCCTAAAGGCGATGGTACGTGGATTAATGGAGGTTTTTTTGTGTGCGAATCCAAAATATTTGACTATCTCAAGGAAGGTGATAGTACCGTATTTGAAAAATCCCCGTTAGAGGAATTAGCTAAAGACGGAGAACTGTTCTCCTACAAACATTACGGTTTTTGGAAACCCATGGATACACTTAGGGATAATAAAATATTAAATCAATTATGGGATTCTGGTAAGGCTAAATGGAAAATATGGGAATGAGTCACTTGTTTGGCGGGTGTTATAATAACAAAGTGTGCCTTGTCACTGGACATACAGGCTTTAAAGGGTCTTGGCTAGTGTTTTGGTTAAAAAAAATGGGAGCTAAGGTCGTAGGTTATGCACTTGAGCCAGAAAATCAACCAAATCACTTCAGCCTTTTAGACAAAGAATACACCTCAACTATCGGTGATGTATTAGATGAAAAACAACTTCAGGAGGTTATACATAGACACAAACCAGAAATAATTTTTCATTTAGCGGCTCAATCACTGGTTAGGTATAGTTATCAACATCCTTTAGACACATTTAGAACAAATATCATAGGTACAACCAATGTTTTTGAAACAGCCCGAAAGTCTGATTCTGTAAAAGCTATTGTAAATATCACAAGTGATAAGTGTTACGAAAACAAGGAATGGATATGGGGTTACCGCGAAAATGATGCTATGGGTGGCCATGATCCCTACAGTGCTTCTAAAGGCTGTGCTGAATTGGTAACAAACTCTTATGAAAAATCTTTCTTTAATACTGGACAAAAATTATTGGCAAGTGCAAGGGCAGGTAATGTAATTGGTGGTGGTGATTGGTGCAATGACCGCCTGGTACCAGACCTTGTTCGTGCTGCTAGTCGTGGGGAAAAATGCCAGATAAGAAATCCCCTAGCAACTAGACCTTGGCAACATGTATTAGAACCATTATCTGGTTACTTACTTTTAGGATGGAGACTGCTCCAAAACAAAAAATCATTTTCTGGAGGTTGGAATTTTGGACCAGATTTAAACAGTAATCTAACCGTACAAGAAGTTGTTAATGAAGCTAAAAGAAATTGGATGAGCGTAGAGGTAGCTATAGACGAAAACGAAAACGTTCATCATGAGGCCAACTTGCTTATGCTAGACTGCTCAAAGTCAAACAAGCTGCTAAAGTGGAATCCTGTTTGGGACTTTGAAAAGACAATGACCAGAACTATATTATGGTATAAAGATTTTTACGAAAAAGAGCAATTAAGAACCGAAGATGATTTCAATGAATATATATTTGATGCTAAAGAAAAGAGACTG
Source organism: Bacteroidota bacterium (assembly GCA_039025415.1). Lineage (GTDB taxonomy): Bacteria > Bacteroidota > Bacteroidia > Flavobacteriales > Flavobacteriaceae > Psychroserpens. Next base: position 2,482 of record JBCCOJ010000268.1, read on the forward strand.
GTGTGGACTTGAATCTAAGGGAAAATAAAAGAATTAAAGTTGCAAGTGGCACTGGCTATTTAGATAGACTTCTAATTGATAGACTTTTTACTTTTATTAATGAAGTATTCTCGTTTGATTTAGGAAATGAGCACAGCTCAAAAGGCAATATTAACAATATAGACTTGAGGAATTCTGAAGCTTTAAAGATGAAATCTGCAATATGACGAGCGAGATTAGTAATTTTTTACCGATTTCTGCTGGAAACTAAAAGCATTATTTCAATGAATATCAAAAATTCAATTCCAAAAATTCTTTTAGGGCCATTTAAAATGGATAACACAGGATCCATAACCTTGTTGAATAGTGTCTTTAAAAATAATATTGGTGATGATTTTGAAATTATACCATTTTACACAGATAGGGAAAAGGGAAAGACCAAGCTTTCAGAATTTAATTTTACAAACCTAGCCTATTTTAAAAGCCAACAAAATGACTTAAAAAAACTTATTAGAAAACACAAACCAGATGTTTTTCATTTTTCAATGCATTCTAACTGGAGTATGGAAAAAAGTTTGGCTTTGCTTACCACAGCTAAAAAAAGTGGAGTGAAGAAAACTATTGCGCATTTACATGGTGGTTCTTTTGAAAAATTCTGGAAAGAAATGAACCCAATTAGAAGAGCAATTGCCAAAAGACTATTCAAGAATGTAGACATCATCATTGTCGCCAGCACCTATTGGAAAGATTTTTTTAAAAAAAATGGCTTTACAAATCACATTAAGATTGTCAATAATCCAATTAATCAAAAATTTGTTGAACGGGTTAATCTAACAGAACAGGCTAATAGAAATAGCAAGTTTTTGTTTATTGGGAGTTTAGGTAAAAGAAAAGGAACTTATGATTTGCTGAAACTTGCAGAAAGAAATAAAAAAATTAAGTTAACGTTAATTGGTAATAGTGAAAAAACAGGTGATTTTGAGCGTTTAGACGAAATAATAAAAGAAAAGAAGCTCAATAATGTCGAACTTATTAAATCGGATCGGTTGCCCATCGACGATAAAGTAAATTATTTTAGAAGTATGGGTTGCTTCATTTTCCCATCCCATATTGAAAACTTTCCTTTAGTAATCATAGAGGCCGCTGCTGCAGGAATGCCTATAATTGCCACACCTGTTGGTGCCTTACCAGAATTTTTTGAGCACGACAAAAATATTATCTTTATTGAGCCTGGCAATCTCGACCAAATAAATTCTGCGGTTGAGCAAGTTATGTCATCGCCGCTGAAGGCCGTTGGTCTCGGCCAAAATGCAAATAGAGTGTTTAACCAAAAGTTAAACCTACCAATTATTATAGAGCAACTAAAACAGGCTTATAAGACCATCTTGAATAAATGCTGAACGCTTATAAAATTTATAGATTAGCCCACCTACTATACCTTAGTAAAATCCCACTGCTTCCAAGTATTTTAAAACTGTTTATTTTTTTAATATACAATTCAAGTATCCCCTATCAGGCCAAGATTGGTAAAAATTCACACTTTGCTTACGGCGGTATTGGGGTTGTTATTCATAAAAAAAGTATCATAGGAAATAATTGTAAAATCGGGGCAAACGTTACGGTTGGTGGTAGATCAGGACATCCCGAACTACCAAAAATTGGAAACAATGTATATTTGGCAACTGGGTGTAAAATTTTAGGACCTATTACAATTGGTGATAATGTAACCGTAGGAGCAAATGCTGTCGTTATCAAAGATGTACCCGACAATGCTGTTGTAGCAGGGATTCCAGCCAAAATCATTAGAATCGAAAATGATAAGATATAATCGATTTATTTATGGCCTGCTAACTTTGCTCTTGGTGTACTGTGGTATTGACTTTATAATTAACGCCAAACAAGATTTTTTCATATTAAATTACACTTGGAATCAATCAAGTGAGAACCCAATTGGAAAAGCTCAAGTGCTTGACTATGATATTGATGTTTTACAGCTAAGTCTTTTTAATGATTTCACTTTTGATACTGACCAA
>JBCCOJ010000269.1:0-4485 GCA_039025415.1 Bacteroidota bacterium
AAAAAACTTTTGAAAAACGTAATCAACAAATGAATAAACTTTGCAGGCTCACAATTGATGATAAACCTTATGAATTTGAAGTTGAAGGAAATTTTAAATGGGGTAAGCCAGAACTGTTGTTTAAGGAAAAAGATAATGTCATTTCCAAAATGCCATGGATGGAAAAAGGTTACGATATTGTAGATGCGTTTTCCGATTCAGAATTTGAGCGATTAAAACTCTCAATTGAAACTAATCTTAAAAGAGCGCTTTTCGCGAATAAGGTTAACTTTAATGACAAGTCTTTTCGACTTGAAGATTACCATAAATATGTCAAAGCCCATGAGCTTCACGGAAAAATAATCAATATAACACGCAATCTGGAAAACAGAGATTTTGATTTCGATATTGACGCGTTGGCAAGACGTTTTGGCGATATTTTGGGCTACCAAATAACATCATGGGTTGAAGAGCTTCAAAAATCGCACATTCAAATACGCATAAGTCGCCCAAAAAGTTTAGATATAAATCCTCCTCATAAGGATGGATATCTCAGTTATTGGGAGGACATCATAAACGTTTGGATACCTATAGCTGGCTGTAACGAGAGTTCATCATTACCCGTTTGTCCAGCTAGTCACTTAATTCCAGAAAGCGAGATTTTAAGAACCGAAAGTAAAGGCGCAAAAATAAATGGAAACACCTACTATGTGCCATGTATTTTAAAAACAAAAAAGGGCAACATCGAGATGATTAGACCAAATCCAAAACATGGTGAGGCACTTTTATTTACCCCATTTCTGATTCATGGTGCTGCGGTAAATCAAAATACTGATATGACGCGAATCTCCTTAGAATTGAGGTTTCCCAAGGCAAAGTCTTAAAAACGGCGGTACATTTCTAGATATTTTTTAGCGCAGACTATATAATCATGCTCTCTTTCAACGAAATTACGCGCGTTTTGCGCAATTTCTATTAATTTTTCAGGGTTTGTTATAAGCCATTCCAGTTTGTTGACAATTGCCTCTACATCTGGCAAAGCATTTATAGCCACTTCATCTTCTTTTAGATTATAATATTCCAGCCATTCTTTTTCAGCGCCGGTAAATACCACCTTTCCTTTAGCCATCGCTTCAAGGGCATTATAGCCTTGATCGTATGCATAAATTTGATCTAACAAAATATGAGCAGAATCAAACGCTTTTATGTAAACGCTATAAGGAACGTCTTCTATCGTAATGATATTTACCTTATTACGAAATCTTTTTTCAATTTCAGCCAAGGCTTTTTCAAAAATATCGTTCCCTTTTTTAAAATAATTCCGTCGATTTATACCGTGGAAAATGATAATTTTTTCTCCAATCTTTAATTGCGTAAATTTTAATTTTTCTGTGTTAATAACGTGAGGAATCATGCCGAGGTGTTTTTCATGATTTTCAAGCGGTAAGGCATAATCCAAATCATTCGATATTACACCGTGTATTTTACCATAAATATGGTGGTGTAATTGCTGAAAATCAGGTTTTAGATATTTTAAGCCGAGTGAAAAATGACTTTTGTCAATTTTACCTTCGAAGTAAGATGTTAAAATTGAGTATCTGAATTTTTTATCCATAGCAAATTTTACACTTGGATAATCTGTTCCACAAGACAACAGGAATGTTTTACCGTTCCACGAAGCCAGCATGTCAAATATCTTTTTTTCGGCTTTGGCGGTGGCTAAAAAGGAACTTTCGTTAATGAATTGCACGACATCAGAATCTTGTAATTTCGATTTATGCTTTTTTAATTGCCTGATTACACTTTTTGAATGAAGGTCTATTTTAAACAATCTAACTAATGCGCTGCGAAAGTATCTATTCGGTTTTTTTTTGTAATAATGTTTGATTTCAATGTCAACATCCACTTTTTTAAAGCCATCTGTCATACCAACAACAGTGGCTTCGTGACCTAAACTAACAAACCCGTCTTTCAGCGAAGCGTGCGAGCGATTATATTCTCCTACAAGAAGTATTCTCATCTAAAAACCTATATTTAGCAAAATAAATATTAATTATCCAAACTAGTGACAAAATTAGTCGCCAAAAAGAAAATCTGCGTTGTATCAATTTCATTGGCAAAGGGTGGAGCCGAACGTTCCACAGCCTTGTTGACAAGAATGCTGGATAGATTAGGCCATGAGGTGCACATTGTCATTCTAGAGGATAAAATAGCATATGAATTTGCGGGAAAATTATTCAATCTAGGAAAGCCGAAAAAACTAAACGATCACTTATTTAGAAGGCTAAAAAGATTTCAAAAACTAAAACGATTTATTCATACTAAAAGATTCGATTTAATAATTGATAACAGGGTCAAGAATAATTCCTTAAGAGAATTGTATTATTTGAAGTATCTCTACACCGAACAAAAATTAGTTTATGTAATTAGAAGTGGAAATTTAAATAATTATTTGGCTCAGAATACAAAGGTTCTAAATGATTATATGATAAGATTTATGGAAAATAAGGTCGTGCATTTCGTGGCAGTTTCAAAGCACATAAAAAAGGAGGTTAAAGACAAGTATAACATCAAGAATATTTCAACCATTTATAATCCTATTGATAATACTGAAAGTCACTATACAGATTTCAAAAGAAATTATATTCTATTTGCAGGAAGATTAGTCGATGCTGTCAAAAACCTAAGACTTCTATTGCATGCCTATTCCAAATCGCGCTTACCACAGAAAAACATCAATTTAATTGTACTCGGTACAGGGTCAGATTTTGAAATGATGAAATCGCTTTCGGAGGCATTGGGAGTAGGTGAAAATGTTAAATTTCTTGGTTATAAATCAAAGTTAGATGACTATTACGCCAATGCAAAATTTACAGTTTTGACTAGCAGGTACGAAGGTTATCCACGTGTCTTGATAGAATCACTTGCAGCTGGTACACCGGTTGTCTCGGTAGATTGCAAAAGCGGACCAGAGGAAATCATCCAAAACGAAACCAACGGTCTCTTGGTCGAAAACAATCAACCAGATATCCTAGCCTGGGCGATGAATAGGATGTTCGAAGATAAGGAATTATATATACGCTGTTTGGAGAATGCAAAAAGTAGTGTTTCCCATCTTAAATTAGATAAAATAGCATTAGAGTGGCAGGAATTAATTGAGCAATATACCTAGTCAAAGCTGAGGTTTTACTTAACTTTACCTGATGAATCAAACAAGACTTACCGACATTCTCGAAATAGATGTTCCCAAAATTACAGCCTCAGATGGTACTGGAAACCTGTCGGTTATTGAAAAAAATACCATCCCATATCAAATTAGAAGGGTTTATTATTTATACGATGTGCCGAGCGATGCAACACGTGGCGGACACGCCCACAAAAATCTTCTACAAACCATGATTGCGCTTAGTGGTAGTTTTGATGTGGTTTTGGATGATGGGAAAGGAAGGAAAACGATAACTTTAAATAAACCTAACAAAGGATTATTGATACCAACTGGCATCTGGAGAGAGCTTGAAAATTTTTCATCTGGGGCCGTTTGTTTGGTTTTAGCTTCTGATGTGTTTAAGGAGTCAGATTATATCAGGGATTATGACCAATTTCTATCATTTAAAAGGACTTAAATACCACCCTTTCCTTACCAAACTCTCTTGAATGATTTTGGTTACTTTTAAGGTTTTTGATGGAAGTTTAATCAGTAGTTTTCGCTTCAAATTCAAATTGTTTGAATCAATGTCTGAAATTATTTTGTTGCAAGTTTTTAAATCGCCTTTTAGTTTCCGCTGTATGGCATATGCAAAGCGATTATAATCCATGAATTTTTTTAAGCTGGCGTTATTTTTTTGCAGATTTTTAAAATTTTTAAGGAATAAGGAACGTTCATTTACATCATAAAATTTTGAAAGGTGTCCCTCGGTCCCAAAATGACGCCTTACACTGATTTTTCTGTCGAAAGCTAACTTATGATTGAGTGATATACGTATCCACAAATCTGTATCTTGAACCGAACCTAGACGTTCATCAAAATTCCCAACCGTGTCTATTACTGATTTTGGTAAGGCCAAACCTGAGGTCCAAGCCACCGAGTCAATCAAACTGTGTTTAAAATAATCATTGATTATACCTCTAAACTTTTTATCCAAATCATTATAATTAGCTGGGGTAATATATTTATTATAATAATTTTTTTCATAAGCTTTACAGTACATCCCACAACCCGGAAAGTCTAAAATCAAATTTTTTAATTCAGCTAAATGATTAAAGTACCATAAATCATCTGCATCCAAAAAAGCAATATAATTGGCATGGGATTTTTCAATGCCATAATTTCTTGCATGCGAAACACCTAAATTTTCAGTGGAATAAATTGAAATACGGTCGTCTAAAACTGAACGGGCATTAATTAAGCTATTATCGGTTGAACCGTCGTTTACAATGATAATCTCAAAATCCTGAAACGTCTGTTTCAGAACGCTATCAAGCGTATTTTTTATTTCATTTTCTTTG
>JBCCOJ010000270.1:0-4468 GCA_039025415.1 Bacteroidota bacterium
AAAGAATCCTGAACATTGATTTGTTCGGGATTTTTTTTGGAAATGCCTTTCCCACTAGGGCGAGAAGCCTGTGCCGAGCGCAGTCGAGGTAAGCCCTAGTGGGCCAACTTTAGTTAAAGAATCCTGAACATTGATTTGTTCAGGATTTTTTTGTGGACGCCTTTCCCGCTAGGGCGAAAAGCCCTGTCTGCCGACAGGCAGGCTGTGTCTAGGCAATGGAATATTCGTAAAATTAAATGAGTCAGTCTCTACCGACTACAAACTACTGACCATGATTTAAATCTTAAACGTCATCACCGGTCGTTTCGCGTGATTTACGAGGTCTTCACTAATACTCCCGTTAAAGAAATGGGCAATACCCTGTCTGCCGTGGGTACTAATGCCAATCAAATCTGCATCAATTTCCTTAGAGAAATTTAGAATTCCCTTTTCTACAGACTCGTCATTATAGATGGTAATTGTTTGATTATGGTACGTATAGTCTTCGGTGAAATTTGCAATCCGCTCCTTAGCTTTTGAAGTTGTTGAAAATTTACTTGGCGTATTCACCATTAGTAGATGTAATTGCGCGCCAAATTTATCGGCTATTTGCGCTGCTTGTTTGTAGGTCTCTTTATTGTCGTTCTTAAAGTCTGAGGCAAAAACCATATTCTTTACTTCAAAATTTGGGTCTTCGCTTTTTATAACTAAAACTGGTATATCAGAGGTGCGTACAACTTTTTCAGCGTTTGAACCTATAAACATCTCTTGAAAACCGCTAGCTCCATGAGAGCCCATTACAATCATATCGGCTTGGTGTTCTTGGGAGATTTCAGACATATTATTAAAAGTACCATCTGCTTTAACGACCTCGTGCACTGTAATTCCCGCTAGATAATCACTTTCAACCAAATCCTGAAACCGTTCTCGGGCCATTTTCATGAAGAACATAAACTCGGGCACATCTGGAGTGGTAGTTACTGCGTCAGTTTCGTATAGTGGCATTTCCAGTAAGTGCAGCAAATAGATATCGCTACCGTGCCGTTTGGCGATTTGGGCAGCAATTTTGAGTGCATCTTCAGCTTCTTCTGAAAAATCAGTGGGAACTAGTAATCGTTTCATCTTAATCTTTAATTGGTTACACCCTTAAATTTAGCGAAAAATTTGAGATAGACTGGGTTGGGAATTTTATTTTTATTATTGTATATTTGCGCCATTGTTTGAAGAAAAAAGAATAATGAGCGGACGAAAAGTCCGCTCTTTTTATACTAGTAATGTTCAAGGAAAAAGTAAGGGATTTACTCGATAATGCTTTGGAAGAACGTCAAGATTTATTTCTAATTGATTTTGAAGTTAATCCTGATAATAGCATAAAAGTAGTCGTAGATGGAGATAATGGGGTTTTGGTAGAAGACTGTATGTTTCTAAGTAGGGCCATCGAACATAACCTAGATAGGGATGAGGTCGATTTTTCCTTGGAAGTATTATCGGCAGGTGCCACCTCACCACTTAAAACGGTTAGGCAGTATAAAAAAAATGTTGGTAGAACTTTAAGTGTTCGAACTGTAGAGGACGAAACTATTGAAGGTAAGCTCAGCGAAGCCAATGAAGATTCAATTAAGTTGGAGTGGAAAGCCAGAGAGCCTAAACCGGTTGGAAAAGGTAAGGTTACCGTAAAAAAAGAAGCAGAATTAAATTATGAGTCCATTTCGATGGCTCAGGTTGTAATAAAATTTTAAGTAGTAACAGTTATGGAAAATATTGCGTTAATTGATTCGTTTTCAGAGTTTAAAGACGATAAATTAATAGATCGTGTAACGCTAATGGCGATTTTGGAGGATGTTTTGAGAAGTGCCTTAAAGCGAAAGTACGGCGATGATGATAATTTTGATATTATTATAAATCCAGATAAAGGTGACTTGGAAATTTGGAGAAATCGAATTGTTGTTGCCGATGATGAAGTTGAAGAACCTAATCAGGAGATTTCCCTATCTGAGGCGCAAAAAATCGAGCCGGATTTTGAGATTGGTGAAGATGTTGCCGAGGAGGTTAAACTAGTCGATCTTGGTCGACGCTCAATTTTAGCATTGCGCCAAAATCTAATTGCTAAAATTCACGAGCACGATAATACCAATATATACAAGCATTTCAAGGAGTTGGAGGGTGAGATATATTCGGCAGAAGTGCATCACATCCGCCATAGGGCAATCATTCTTTTAGATGACGAGGGTAATGAGATAATCCTCCCTAAGGATAGACAGATTCCTTCAGATTTTTTCAGGAAGGGTGAGAATGTTCGCGGTGTGATTGAGAGCGTGGAATTAAAAGGCAATAACCCTGCAATAATCATGTCTAGGGCTGCCCCAGCATTTCTTGAAAAGTTATTCGAGCAAGAAATCCCGGAGGTTTTTGATGGTTTAATTACCGTTAAAGGTGTGGTTAGAATCCCAGGTGAAAAAGCAAAAGTAGCGGTAGATAGTTATGATGATAGAATTGATCCGGTTGGAGCCTGCGTGGGGATGAAAGGCTCAAGAATTCATGGTATTGTTCGTGAATTGGGTAACGAAAATATTGATGTAATAAATTACACAAATAATATTCAACTATTTATAACAAGGGCCTTGAGTCCTGCACGAGTCACTTCCATAAAATTGGACGAAGAAAATAAACGCGCAGAAGTTATATTAAAACCTGAAGAAGTATCTAAAGCCATTGGGCGAGGAGGTCATAACATTAGATTGGCAGGTAGATTAACTGGTTATGAAATAGATGTGTTTAGAGAAGGTGCAGAAGAGGATGTGGAATTAAAGGAGTTCTCAGATGAAATTGAGGGCTGGATTATTGAAGAATTTAGTAAGGTTGGTTTAGATACCGCCAAAAGTGTTCTGGAGCAAGAAGTCGATGACCTTGTAAAGAGAACAGACCTTGAAGAAGAAACGATATTGGATGTTATAGCAATTCTTAAAGAAGAATTTGAAGATTAACACAAATTAAATTAAGGTCGATTTTTAGAACAAAATAAGTATATTAAGGCAGTTTATGGCTCAAACAAGATTAAATAAAGTATTACGCGAACTCAATATTTCAATTGACCGTGCCGTGGATTTTTTGGATTCCAAGGGTGTGGAGATTGAAAAGAGTCCAAATACAAAAATATCAGAGGAGGTCTATGCGATTCTGTCCGATGAATTTCAGACAGATGCCAATAAAAAAGCTGAATCCCAAGAGGTTAGTGAGGCAAAGCAGAAGGAAAAAGAAGAGCTTCGTGAACGTCGTGAACGCGAGCTTGAAGAAAAGGCAAAACTTGAGGCCAAGCAAGATGAAATTGTTAAAGCTAAGGCCGAGTTAAGTGGACCAAAGCAGGTCGGTAAGATTGATTTAGACGCTACTAAGCCTGAAGTTAAAACAAAAGAAACGACCGAAGCTAAGGAGGAGGCTACCGAAACTAAAAAAGAAGAGCCCGTTGCCAAGGATGCTGCCAAAGAGGTGAGTTCAGATAAAAAAGCATCTGAAACCAAAAAGCAAGCTCCGAAAAAAGAAACCAAAAAGGAAGAATATACCGAAGCTCCTGGTGAACCTGAACCAGAAGTATTGGAAACACAATACAAAACACTATCTGGACCGACTATAGCCGGAGAGAAAATAGATCTCTCTAAATTCAAAAAGCCTAAGAAAAAGAAAGAGGAGAAAAAAGCCGATTCTTCAGATAAAGACAATAAAAGAAAACGTCGACGTATTAGCAAAGGGCCTGCATCAGGTGGCGATAATCGTTCAGGTGGAAGAGGAAATAATCAGCGAGGTGGTTTCAAAGGTCGTAATCAAGGAAAGCGCGGTTCTACGGTAAAAGAAGAACCAAGCGAAGCAGAAGTACAGAAACAAGTACGTGAAACCTTAGAAAAGCTTCAAGGGAAGAGTTCTAAAGGTAAAGGTGCAAAATATAGAAGAGATAAAAGGGATTCGCACAGAGAACAAAGTGAAAAGGACCAAGCGGCAGAAGCAGCAGAAAGTAAAGTTTTAAAAGTAACTGAGTTCGTGACTGCTAGTGAGGTTGCTACCATGATGAACGTTTCCGTTACTGAAATTATCTCCGCCTGTATGTCCTTAGGGATGATGGTGACCATGAACCAACGTTTGGACGCCGAAACGCTTTCAGTTGTTGCCGATGAGTTTGGCTACGAGGTTGATTTTGTAACTGCAGATATAGAAGAATCCTTTGAAGAGGAGGAAGATAGCCCAGAAGATTTGGAGTCAAGAGCTCCGATTGTTACCGTTATGGGTCACGTTGATCACGGTAAGACGTCGCTTTTGGATTATATTAGAAAGGAAAACGTAATTGCTGGAGAGTCTGGGGGAATTACCCAACACATCGGCGCTTACGGGGTGCAATTGGATAGCGGTCAAAAAATTGCGTTTTTGGATACACCGGGTCACGAAGCCTTTACGGCGATGCGTGCTAGGGGTGCACAGGTGACGGATTTGGCTATCATTG
>JBCCOJ010000271.1:0-4451 GCA_039025415.1 Bacteroidota bacterium
CCTTAAAGGGGAAACCAGGAATTTCAGAGTCACCTCCTTTCACGGAAATGAATCCGAACTGCTACTAGCATTTAAAAATCTGCTCGATCAACATTTTAACAAACCACAACTTTTATTATGTGCACATAACGGGAAAGAATTAGTTATTTAGCATTTAGATATTTCATAAATCCAACTAAAAGTTTACTGATGCTAAAATATTATTCCAATATCTACTGTATAAGTTTTCATTTTTCATTAACTGATTGTGATTTCCATGCCCAGATATAACGCCATTTTCCAATACATATATTTTATCAGTCAGGTTTCTCAAAATATGTAATCTGTGTGTAATAAAAAATAAAGAAATTTCATTTTTTAGGGATTTTAAGAGCCCGAGAGCAAAATTTTCCATTTCGGCATCCATAGCGGAGGTGGCCTCATCCAAAATAAGCAATTGTGGTCGGTGGAACAAAGCCCTAGCCAATGCTATAAGTTGTTTTTGACCTCCTGAAAGATTAATCCCTTCTTCTCCTAAAATGGTTGCGTAACCTTGGGGTAGTTCTGCAATATATTTTTCAAAACCTAGTCTTTTACAAAATTCAACTATTGTTTCTGGTTTTTCGTTTGCTCCTAGAACGATATTATCCAAGACGTTTCCCTGGAAAATAGAAATTTCTTGATGAACAATTCCGATAACATTTCGCCAACTTTCATATCCAATCTCATCCAAGAGATGGTTTTTATTTATAAGAACAAAACCTTTCTCCAAGTGATAGGCCTTTTGTAAGATTTGCCCAATGGTGCTTTTTCCGCTCCCGCTTTCTCCGACCAAGGCTACAATCTCGTTCTTTTGTAGGTTGATTTGGATATTGGTGAATAAAGGTTTCCTCCCCGGAAATCGAAAGGATGCGTCTTTTAATTCCAAAGAACTGAACTCTTTTATAGTGATCGAACCTGATTGCTCTTTCTCCATATTTTCAAACTCGAACATTCTCGAAAAAGCTACCTTTCCTTCGTTGATAGGAATGGTAATCAAAGCTAGATTGGCGACGGAGGGTAGTAAAGAACCGACAATGCCCAAGATAGCCATTAATTCACCTAACATCATTTCATTCTTCAGTACTAGGTTCGAGGTATAACTAAGAATGACAATGATTATTAGAACGGCGTTAAGTCCAGACCAAAGTCCTAAAAACAGATTAATTTTACCTAGTTTAAATACACTATCTTGAAGATTGCCATATATAAACCTATTTAATTGGGCAAAAGGAGTTTGCCTGTTATATCCCTTTACCTCATCTATGCCATTTATCGAAATTATGTAGTTACTTTCGGTAAGGGCATAATTTTGCATCACTTCCTTTTGGGCATTAATGATGCGCTTATTATTGCCATAAATCAGCACAAAATATATGGGTAAACTTATGCTAGCTATCAGACCTACTTCCCAAGAATAGTAATATAAAAACCCCAAAGAAACTAATGCTATTAAAAAGTCAATTATAAAGTTACTAGCAACTTGTTTAATAACTCTTTGTATTCTGTTTGTATCGTTAAGCCGTGCCACCATATCGCCAATCTTTCTTGTGTCAAAAAATGGTTTCGGTAAGTTCAGAAGAGACGAGTAAAAATGGTCTATTATCCTATTATTGAAGTCCCTGCTTTGTTGTATTAAAAAATAGGAACGCATTGCAATCATACCTACTCTAACCAGCAATAAAAAAGATAATAGAACGATTCCTGTTATTAATTTTTCAATATCCTCTGATGGTAAAATATCATCGATTAATTTTTGAGAGAAAATAGCCATAGCCATGCCCAAAACAGCAACTCCAATACCTAGGCCAACACTAAGACTTAATAGTCTATAATCTTCTTTTAGAATATTTAAAAACCATGTTTTCTTTTGGGCTACTATATCTTTTTTTCTTTGAAAAACACCATCAGGTTCAAGAGTCAAGCATTTTTTTGATTGCCATATCATTGATAATTTTTCTTTCGAATAGTAAGAAACCCCTCTAGCTGGGTCACCTATAAGAAATTCTCCGTTGTCATAGCCATAACAGACTACATAGTGCTGCATAGAACCGTCTACTAGAACGTGAAGAATAGTTGGGCTAGGATGGGCAATAAGAGCATCAATATCGGCTTCGCATCCTTCTGCTTTAAAACCTACTGAGTTTGCTGCTTGATATAACCCTAATAGGGTTGTCCCACTTTTAGAGGTGCCACTTTTAGTCCGTAAAGTCTCCAGTGTTTCCTGTCCTCCATAGTAATTTATAATTGTAGATAAACAGGCTACCCCACAATCGGAATGATCTCTTTGTAAAACTAGGGTTTTATCAATGTCCATTTTCTAACGATTCAATCAATTTGGAAAAGATGGTCATTCCTTTATGTTGATAAACTAGTTTATCATTTTCATCATAAGCTAGAATATAAGGTACTTGATGGCTTTCAACCCAACTATAAAATACCGTATTTACATCACGTAAAAAAGTAATATTGCTTATTTGGTCTAAACCAAATTTTCTAGAAAAAGAATCAATGTTTTTCGGGCTTTCATAGGAAATATAGAGTATTTGATATTCTTTAAGATCTTGTATTTTCTCACTAAACTTTAGCGCTTCATTTTGACAAATATCACAATCACTATTAAAATGAATAAATAGCTTTTTTTTGTTTTTACTTAAATCCTTTTTACTGAAGCTTTTTCCTTTTAAGGTTTCGAATTTAAAATCCAATAAGGTTGCTATTTGTTGTTGGCTATTTTGTTTACGTGAAACGGATTTATAAAATTGATATCCAAAAAAAGAACCACCTAAAATAAATATGGTGATTAACAGCATTTTTATTTTGAGATGCATTTACGAATTATTTAATATATAGAACATAATCGCAATAATCCATGTTGCCAAAGCTGGCAAATAACTGCTTAAAACAATTTTCAGTCCAACATCTTTATTGCCATTAATTTGTCGCCCTATCAAAAATGCAATAGCTAAAATGTAAATAACTTCAAAAACGTTTATGGTCTGCAATGGGTATATATACCATAAGGACATATTGTTCCCATCAAAAAAATTTAACAAACAAAGGGGATAAAATGCCTGTAAATCTTCAAGAGTAAAAGAAGTTCCATAGAAGTAAAAAATCTTAATTATTAAGGGAACAAAAAAAATGAATTCGGCTATTAGAACTATTCGCCATAGTTTTTTGTGAGGAACGTCTTTATCAAAAAAAAAGTCCCTATTCCCAATATCCCTGCTATTATTTGAGTTTTAGCCAATAAGAAAAATGGGATGATTAGATATCCTAATAATTGCCATCTTCTAATTTTATCAAAAGTATCATCAATTATTTCATATGCTAATTGCTCTGTTAAACCATCAAGAATAAGAGATTTAATGTTTAAAAAATATTTAGTCATCTCTCCGAAGAGAATACTCAAAAAAGCTAAAACAATAAACAAATGGTGATTCTTCATAATGAAAAAAGGGTGTCCTATAGTTATGAAACCCTGTTATTATTCGAATTACAAAAATTTAAAGAGGCTTTTTTTTTTGAATACTGAAAATAATTAACACAATAGCTGCTAAAATAATCCCCAATGATACATATTTAATGGTTTGGTTTTGAGTATCATATAGTATAACCCCCATTGATATTATTACTAACACCAAACCCAAAATATGTGATTTAAGTTGTTTACTCATTACGATATTAAAAACATTCATTAACAGTAACTATTCCACTTGTATATATGCTCAAAGCAGCCAAAAAGAACCCTGCAGTACCACCTGTAGCAATCATTAAAGCTGTTGCTCCTATAGCCAAACCTATTGCCCCACCAGCACAGCTGCCACCTTCTTCGTTTTCCATTTGATTCAAATCCAAAGTTTTCATTTAATAAAGTATTTAATTATGCTTACTCTTTTAAAAATGGGATTTTCAGCTTGCTCCCCACTTTCAGTTCTTATTCAATTATAGAATATTTTCGTCAAAAATCAAAAGCCTGATTTTAAAAAATTTATTTTTTCGATCAACGGCACCATTAATAAATAAATTAGATAAAAAACCCTACTGTAACCGTGGTTTTGGTTGTTAAAACTTGCTCTTTCCGAAATTGGAGAAGCATGAGTATTGGCCCTTTTTCTAAAAACTAAGGCTTTAGTGCCCACTTAACTGCTTAGATTACAACAAACTTGACTGTAGGTGCAAGACACTACTTAACCGAACAACATTCCTGTTGTTTTACCTCGTTTTAGCTTAGAATTGTTTTGTATGATCTATGTTGCAAACAAACTTCTCCCCAGATTAGCATAAAACTATTTGCCAATTCTAGTCTTAAGGACCAATTTATTTAGTTTTCTGAATGAGGCGATCTGTGTAGGTACCTTTAGGTTATTTGGATTTTCTATCGCTTTTATTCTACAGGTGTTATCTCCCTATTTACCGCTGCTTGCGTA
>JBCCOJ010000272.1:0-4397 GCA_039025415.1 Bacteroidota bacterium
AGGAAAATGAAAAATGTTTTAAAAATATTATCCTTGTCATTTCTTGCCATGTTTTCTTGCCAGGAAGAGGATGCTGAATTTGGAGAGGTAATTGCTCCTTCAAATGTGGTTGTAACAACAGAAGTTGTAGGTCAAGACGCCAATAATCCATTTGGTGACGGCAGTGGTTTTGTAACCATAAAGGCTTCGGCCGAAAATGCCTCTGGTTTCACCTTTAACTTTGGAGACGGTACCGAAGGTGTTTTTCCATCAGGAGAGGTGACACATAGATTCACTCAAGTGGGAGTCAATACTTACACAGTTGTTGTAAATGCCCTTGGTACGGGTGGTTTATCTACCACTATCTCTACGGAGATTGAGGTGTTTAGTTCTTTTGATGATTTAGAAGCAAAAGAGTTGTTGAGTGGTGGTATAGGTAATTCGAAGACCTGGTATTTGGCGGCATCAGAAATTGGACACCTCGGGGTTGGTGGGACTATTGACATAGCACCAGACGCATTTTGGTTTCCATCTTTTTTCGCAACACAACCTTTTGAAAAGTGTGGGGCAGAAATTTCAGATTGCTTATGCGACGACGAATTTACCTTCTCAATGGATGAGAACGAACAATTGACCATGGTTCTTAATAACAATGGGCAAACATTCTTTAACGTTGGTCATACCGATATCGCTGGTGGGTCTGATGCGGGTGAGGATGTCTGTTTAGATTTTGATACTTCTGGCACTAGTATCGTATCGCTTTCGCCTACAGATTTTGATTGGTCAATTGTACCAGATCCTGATTTTAATGGCAGAGGTACTACAATGACCCTTTCTGACGGAAAGTTTATGGGGTATTACGTTAGCTCATCAACTTATGAAATTATAAGTGTTACTAATAGTTCTTTATACGTTAGAACCATAGATGGAAATAATCCGGTGCTGTACTGGTATCATAAATTTACAACGACCCAACCATCTGATGATTTTATTTCTAACTACGATGAATTGATATGGGCCGATGAATTTGAGACTGACGGCGCTCCAAACCCCTCTAATTGGACCTATGATTTAGGTACTGGAAATAACGGTTGGGGAAATGGTGAATCACAGTTTTATACCGATGAGGCTGATAATGTTATTGTTGAGAATGGTATATTAAAAATTACGGCAAAAGCCGAGTCGTTTTCTGGAAGTGATTATACGTCTTCGAGAATAAAAACACAGGGACTTTTTGATTTCACTTATGGCAGAATCGAGTTTAGTGCAAAATTGCCAACCGGCGGTGGAACATGGCCAGCTTTATGGATGTTAGGCTCCAATATTACCGAAGTATCTTGGCCAGAATGTGGTGAAATAGATGTTATGGAGCATATTGGTAATAATCAAAATCAAATTTATGGTACGTTGCATTTCCCAGAGAATTTTGGAGGCAATGCTATTGGTGGCGAAACAACCAATCCAACTGCTAGTACAGATTTTCATTTGTATTCGGTAGAGTGGAGACCAGACCAAATCATATTTCTTTTAGATAATGAAGTTTATTTCACTTTTAATAATGATGGATCACTTCCTTTTAACAATGATTTCTTCATAATAATAAATCAAGCTATGGGTGGTAATTTTGGTGGCGATATCGATCCAAATTTTACAGAATCTACTTTAGAGGTTGATTATGTAAGGGTATATCAATAATTTTGAGTTTTAAATTTATAGGCCGTGAGAAATCACGGCCTTTTTATTTTAAATATAGCGCAGATTGATTATGTTAGACATAAATAATATAACAATTAGCCATAATGCTTGATTTCAGCAACTCTATCTCAAGTTAAAGGATGTGCTACAACTTGAAAAATAATGACTTATAATGAAATATAAACTTTCGGTTTTTTCCTTCCTCTTATTAATGATATCTAACGAACTAAAATCCCAAAATTATGAAACTAAGGTCGATGCTTTAATGGCAAAAATGACTTTGGAGGAAAAAATTGGTCAAACCGTAATGTATAGCGGTAGCTGGGATAAAACAGGACCTACTATAAATTCAAATTTTGAAAAATATATTAGAAATGGCCAAACCGGAGCAATGCTCAACGTTTATACAGTTAAGGCTACCAATAAACTTCAAAAGATTGCGGTAGAGGAGACGCGTTTAGGTATACCTTTACTGTTTGGGTATGATGTGATACATGGCCATCGAACAATATTTCCCATTAATTTGGCAATGAGCTGCAGCTGGGATGTTGAGTTGATTGAGCAAAGCTCAAGAATCGCTGCTGAGGAAGCGTCTGCTGAAGGTTTGCACTGGACATTTGCTCCAATGGTCGATATCGCGAGAGACCCACGGTGGGGACGTATTTCAGAAGGTGCAGGTGAAGATGTTTTTCTTGGGAGTAAAATTGCTGAGGCTTATGTAAAAGGCTTTCAAGGTGATGATTTGTCTGCTCCTAATACCATATTAGCTTGCGCAAAGCATTTTGTAGCCTACGGCGCAGCCCAAGCGGGACGGGATTACCACACGACTAACATGAGCGAAGCTGAATTATTCAATACCTATCTCCCTCCATTTAAGGCTTCCATTGATGCTGGTGTTGAAACCTTCATGTCTGGGTTTAATGAGTTGAATGGAATTCCGACTTCAGGGAATGACTATATTCTGCGCGATATTCTGAAAAAAGAATGGGAATTCAAAGGCTTCGTGGTTTCTGACTATACCTCCATAAACGAAATGATTATGCACGGTTTCGCTAAGGATTCAATAGCTTCGGCTCAAATAGGGATGAATGCAGGTGTTGATATGGATATGATGGGTGAAGTCTACCGAAAATATTTAAAACAGTTAATTAGCGAAGGGAAGGTCATGGAATCTCTCATCGACGATGCTTGTCGTAGAATCCTAATGACAAAATTCAAATTAGGCCTGTTTGACGATCCTTATCGTTATTCAGATGAAAAAAGGCAAAAGGAAACTATCTATAAACCTAATTTTTTAGAAGCAGCACGAAAATCTGCCTCTGCTTCAACGGTGCTTTTAAAAAATGATAATCAATACCTACCGCTTAATAAAGATAGGACTATTGCTTTGATTGGGCCCTTGGCAAAAGATGAATACCATATCAACGGTAATTGGGGAGGTGCTGGGGACCGACAGGGCAAATCTGTTAGTATTTTCGAAGGCCTTCAGGAATATGTAAACAATAAGGCTATTTTTTATGCTCAGGGTTGTGATATACAATCAAATGACAAAGAGGGTTTTATAACAGCTATTGAGATTGCCAAGAAAGGTGATGAGATTATTCTTGTTATGGGCGAAAGCTACCATCAAAGTGGGGAGGCGGCCTCACGAACAAATTTGAAATTACCAGGTGTACAATCCGAATTGATTGCTGCAATTAGAAAAGCCGTTCCGGATAAAAAAATTACATTGATTTTAATGAATGGTCGGCCAATTAACATTTCAGAAGAAATACAAAATGTAGATGCCCTATTGGAGGCATGGTGGCCTGGAACTATGGGAGGTCTTGGGGTAGCAGACGTACTTTTTGGGCGCTATAATCCGTCAGCCAAACTTACAACGACCTTTCCCCGTAATGTCGGGCAAATCCCCATTTATTACAACATGAAAAATACAGGGCGACCCATCCCCAAATCCAATCCGAAGGAAGACTATAAATCTAATTACCTCGACGTGCCGAATACACCACTTTTTCCTTTTGGATATGGTTTGAGCTTTTCGCAGTTTGAGTATTCAGACCTTGAGCTATCTGCCAATAAAATCAACAGAAATCAGGTTCTTAAAGTTTCGGCTAAAATTACCAACGTTGGTGATTACGATGGGGCTGAAATAGTTCAGCTTTATGTACGTGATTTGGTGGGCCGATTGACTCGACCGGTCAAAGAATTGAAAGGCTTTCAAAAAATCAATCTAAAAAAGGGTGAAAGTAAGTTGGTAACGTTTGAAATTTCAGCCGAAGACTTAAAATATTTTGATAATAATGGAAAGTTTGATGTTGAGTCAGGTGATTTTGCAGTAGCTATAGAATCGAGTTCAGATTTTGAATTTAAGCATCAATTTAAATTAATAAATTAGGTTCATCAACAACTTCTTAACTTAAATCAGAATTACAAAATTATCTAGTTGGAATTATAATTATGAGACATTTACTGCTAATTTTCATTTTGATGTCGCCCCTCTTTATAATTGGTCAAAATCCCAAAACTTACACCTATGCAATTAAAGGGATTGACACCTTACGAATGGACGTTTACACCCCAGCAAAAATTGAAGCGCAGGCCAGATTGCCAGTTTTACTCTGGATGCATGGCGGAGGTTTTGCTGGCGGAAGTCGAAAAAGCACAGATGAGGTTAAGATGATGGAATATTTTACTAAGAATAATTTCATCGGCATTTCAATCAG
>JBCCOJ010000273.1:0-4384 GCA_039025415.1 Bacteroidota bacterium
AACATTTGATTTTAAACAGTATTACTTTTTTAAAGTTATAGGCAAAGCAACCTCTTCTTAATAATTCGCCTCCAGATTTTACCCGATAGGGACGTTTTGGAATTATTGATACCCTTCTTGGAATCCGTTTTCTTAAAATTTTCGACAAACGTGAGCAACTTTAATAATTTACTTCTTTTTTCGTCAGGAATATTCAATTCCAACAGCTTATTAAGCGCTTGTTTAACCTGATTTTTATTGAATGTGTCAAACTCATTAAACCGCTGATCTAACCATGCACCATCTTCACCTATGTGAAACGTCAAATGTGCATTTTTGATGATTTCCAATCGGTTACTGAAAAGCAATAAATTGGCGTACATGATGCGCCCTATAAAATTCGCGCCTATGCAGGTATTCTCAAATACAAAGTTCTTGAGGAGTTCTTTTTTAAAAACAAAACAATCATAACCTGGATGCTTTTTTCCGATTTCAGCATACATTTGAGCTTCTGAAACATGTTTTTCAATCACGCGCCGATTGATTATAAGACTATCACTTCCAGAGGCGATTTTTTCAAAGAGAAAATCATAAAAGTACGGCATTAAGGCGATATCAACGTTGGTATAAACAATATAATCGGCTTCAATAGGATTTAGCGCATTCAAAATATCAGCTATGAGCGGTAGTTTTCTGGTAACACTAAAATTGCCCACATCCATGACGCTGCGGCCTAAGGCTGGCAATTTGGAAAAACCTTGGGGAAACATAATTTCATCCTCTGGATAGCCAACTAAGTACTGGTTGATTTTACCGTTTTGATTAGAGGCTTTTTTCGACTTTAGTAGCGTTCTAAACGTTACGGGCTGCGCCTTAAATAAATCTGAGGAAGAATCAACCTTAACTGGATTAATAATATGAGCGATTGTCATTTTTAGAATCTAAAAAAATCTTAAGTAACTCTGATATCTCTTGCAATCCTTAGATTTCTTAAATAGTGGTTTAACTGAATCAATTACTAGATGGTCGCTTATTGGATGCTCTTGTTTTGCCTTAATGTATTTTTTCAACTCTAAATGTCTTACGTTAGTTTTTTTTAGTGAGTCTTTAAGGATGATAAATAGATTTTGCCTATTACTGCCGACATACATATACTCCTCGCGATTCTTAAAATAATCGAGTATTTGTTTTTTATCAGAATCTGCATTAGCCTCAATAATAAATAGCTCTACTTTAAATTCATCTAAGTCCAATCCGTTTAAAACTTCCATTTCAAAGCCCTCAACATCTATAGAGAGAGCATCTATATGGCGCATATCAGATTCTTTAAATAACCGATTTAATGTTGTCGCTTTGACAGAGATTTTCTTTGGCTCTTTATAAGTCAACCCTCTATTTTTGTACCTCAGTTTCACATCTTCCTCATCATAAGCGCAACCTGACAAAACGCCAATTTCCTCGCTAAAAAAATCTATCTCTTTGACGTCTTCATCCCCAACGATTGCCATATTAATGTTAATAGAATTAGGTCTGTTTTTCTTTAAATAATCAAAAATCCTAGGATTTGGCTCAATATTTAAGCTTTTCCAACCTATTTGCTCTAATGACAAACTATTACTTAAATGTTTGCCATCAAAAGCGCCTACCTCAACAACCAGACCTTGTTTTTTTCTTCCTAATAATTGCCAAGCAATATAATCGTCTGCATGTTGGCTAAAGGAAAGAAACGTGTTTAAGTCAGCCCACTTTAGCTTATAATCATTATCTATTAAATATGTGTAAGAGATTGATTCTATGTAGCAAATTAAATCTGGTTCTAAATCTTTCAAATACTGATTTATACTGCCATCCGAAATATGATTGTCGTGTAGCAATGTTTCATTATGAAACTTTTGGTTAAAACCAGTAGCAATTTTGTTTTCAGGGATTTTATCTTGAGACTGTTTAAGCCTATCTATATTTAATTCCCAGCTTATACCTTTAATCTCAGAGTTGAATAAATTAACTCCCAAAATTTCTGCATAAAAACTTATTTCATTGTCTAAGTCAACTATGAACTTTTCGTATTTACGAGAATTAAGTCTTGGAAAGTAATTTTTCCATTCATAAAATTGAGATATATAGTTTAGTACAAATTTTCTAATTGAAGATTCATTTCTATCTAACCATCCTTTATTTATCGCAGACACAACAACATCTCTAATGTCTCTATAAGAATGAAATACAATAGCATTGTTTTCGTTTAATTCATCTTTTATTTCATCAGTCAATGAATGGGTCTTAAATACTTTGATTTTCTTTTCATCTTGATAGTCAAGTTTTATTTTAGGGAAATCGGACGGATTGAAATAAGGTATTCGTAAACCTTTCTTTGCGATTTCAACAATTCTTGCAATTATATTGTACTGTAAAGTTGAACCGGATCTTTTGGAACCAGCGCATACAACCCAAGAAGGCTCTATTAATTTTGACTGATTTTCTTTTCCCATTTAAAATCTGGTCTTAATGGACCTTTTGATTTTCCCATCCATTCTCCAAGTTCAAAAGGTCGAGGAACAACCGTAAAAGAGAGTATGCCCTGAAGTTCGATGATTTTCGCTTTTGAATTTTTAATGACGTCAATATCAATTTTAAAATTGCCTTCATTAAAGAAATTGCCGGGTATAATAGTTTTCAGCGAAATTCTTCCAGAACCTTTTAGTCTTTTTTCAAACTTAGAATATTTACTCGTGGTACCAAATAAAATATAATCTGAGTCATCAAGAAATCGTGAATTAATGTGTATTTGTTCTGATACGTCGCCAACCACCATCAGATATTCCAAAATAAGCTCATCTGCCATGGTAATGGCATCTTGTTCATTTTTTCCTTTTGCGAATATTTTGGCTGATTTTAGCTTAATATTTTCATGGTTTGGCATGTTATTATCTGTCCAAACTTGGATGTTTGAATTTAAATTATCCAATTCTCCCTTTAAATAAAAGTCAACTGAGGCATCCGTATCCCCCTCAAATACTACTATCCCATTTTGTAAAACCAGTGCCCTGGTACACAAACTTTTTACAGCCGCCATATTATGGCTCACAAATAACACCGTCCTCCCTTCACCTTGACTAATATCCTGCATTTTACCCACGGCTTTTTTCTGGAACTCAGCGTCACCAACCGCCAAAACCTCATCAACAACCAAAATATCGGGTTCTAAAAACGCGGCAACCGCAAATGCCAAACGAACCCGCATTCCGCTAGAATAACGTTTTACCGGTGTATCGATGTATCTGGCGCAACCCGAAAAGTCAATAATTTCTTCTTGCTTGGCCTTTATTTCCCTCTTGCTCATCCCCAAAATAGTACCATTTAAATAAATGTTTTCCAAACCCGTAAGTTCAGGATGAAAACCCGTCCCCACCTCTAATAATGAGGCGATACGCCCCTTAGTCTTAATCTCACCAGTAGTAGGGCTTGTAACTTTAGACAGTATTTTTAACAAGGTGGATTTTCCCGCCCCATTTTTACCAATAATGCCCAATACTTCTCCCCGTTTGACCTCAAAATTGATATCCTTTAACGCCCAAACATAATCACTATCTGCTTTAACACTTCGGTCATTTACGCTACCCACCTTTAGAAATGGATCTTCCTTACCACGAATACGATGCCACCAGCGGTTAAGGTCGTGACTCAAAGTACCAGTTCCTACTAAGCCCAAACGGTATTGTTTACTGATGTTTTCAGCTTTAAGTATTATATCGCTATTGTGATTGCTCAAATCTGGCACTAATTATTAATTTCAAATTTATTTTAAACAGTATCAATGAAGGATTTTTCGGTTCTATTAAATATTACAATTCCGACAAAGAATAGCGCAATTGAAATCGTTAGAACGTAACCAAAACCAGTCCAGGTAAACGTACCAGTATTGAGCAATATATATCTAAAGCCCTCAATAATTTGTGTTAAAGGATTTAGTTCTACAATTGTTGAGACCCAATCGGGAAACTTTTTTCTGGCCTCTGAGATAGGATAGGGCACGGCACTCATATACATCAATAAGGATGTCGCAAAACCAATGACCACGCTCATATCCCGATATTTTGTGGTCATGGAAGATATAATCATTCCCAAACCCAAACCTAATAATGCCATCATGAGTATATAAACCGGGAAGAGCATAATTTTAAGGTTAATAACCAATTCAGCACCTTGTATATAATAAAAACTATAAAACGCCAGAAAAATTAATAATTGCAATAAAAACTTGAGTAAATTAGAAATGGTCACGGACATCGGCATTATAACCCTAGGAAAATAGACTTTACCAAATATACCGCATGGAATTATTTTAACGCCTGCTTAAGTGGTACCAGCAATACCTTCAAAAAAAATGCCGGTATATTTGGTAAAG
>JBCCOJ010000274.1:0-4335 GCA_039025415.1 Bacteroidota bacterium
AGAGGATTTACCGGATTTAGTAACCGCTGACCATTTAAGTGATGAAGTTCCTATCGAGGCATCCTATGATATAATGACCGTCTTGAAAGTAATTTATGTGGCAGGCTTGTCCTTCTTTTTCTTTAAACTGCTTTTAAGCTTTGTCAATTTAAAGCGCGTATTCAGCAGGGGGAAGAAGTTAGCTAAACAAGGTTGTTATCATTATACAACGAATGAGGACATTGCCCCATTTTCATTTTTTCATCATATAGTTTATAATCCCTCAAAATTTGATATTGAAGAGCTGGATAGCATTATAAAACACGAAATGGTTCATGCAAAACAGTATCATTCCATCGACCTGCTTTTTTCACAATTGGCTGTGATTATAATTTGGTTTAATCCCTTGATTTGGTTTTATAAAAAAGCCTTGCAACAAAACTTAGAGTTTATTGCCGACCGAGGCGCTCAAAATACTGTTCAACATCAAATAGATTACCAAGAGTTATTATTAAAATCATCATTTTCATCAAATCATTTGAAGCTGGTAAACAGTTTTAATACATCATTAATCAAAAAACGAATAGTCATGTTACAAAAATCGAAATCAAAATCAATCCAAAAGCTCAAGTTATTGGTCATTATCCCGCTCTTGGGACTCTTTTTAATGGCTTTTAATCGCGAAACCATTTATGTGCCTATGGAAGGAGATATTGGGGAAGAACTTTTCGATTTAAGCTTATTACCAAATAAGGATGTCGAGGTGCTTTTTGACAAAGATATGACCGATAAGAATTTAGCACAGATAAAAGAAATGCTCTTAGAGCAAGGTGTAACGTTTACTTATTCAAAAATCAAAAGAAATAAAAAGGGTGAAATTACTGGTCTAAAATTCGAATTTGAAGCCGAAGGGAAATCCGTTAATTATAATGTAAAGAGCAGTGATGCCATTGAGCCATTTTATTTTAAAATGACAGAGGGAAGTCTTTCTGTTAATACGGTTGAGGATTCGAGTTCTGAGCCCAAAATAAATACATCAGCGTCGAGTAAGAATACTTTCGTCATACTTAATAATGATAAAGAAGATGATGAGGTCGAAGGCACTGAAAAAGAAGATATTGATAAGGCCTATGTTTCCAAACAGAGAAAAAAGTATAGCTATTCTGTGATAGATAGTTCCAAAACTGATATTATAGCTTATGAAAGCGCCAAGAGCAGTAGAGATTTTGTAATGAAAAATAAAGACCCATTAGTAATTATTGATGGGAAAGAATCAACTTTTGATGTTTTGAGGATAATAAGTCCCAATTCTATCCAGAGTCTGACAGTACTAAAAGATAAAAATGCGACATCGATTTATGGACAGAAAGGTGAAAATGGTGTGCTAGTTGTTGTCACTGAACAAGGACAATTTGACGCCGATAACTATCCGAAAGCCGAGGAAATTTCAATTTATACCGATGTTGATGGCAAGGTAAAGTTGTCTGGTAAAAATGCTGAAAAAGCCATGATTATTTTCAATGGAAGGGCGGTTACCCTTGAAGAGATAAATCAGATTGATAAAAGTCAATTGAAGTCTGTTAATATCATTAAAGGCGATGCGGCAGTTGGAAAATACGGTCCTGAGGCCAGCAACGGCGTGGTGGTCATATTATCAAAACCAGAAGAAAAATGGTCTATAAGCATGCCAACTATTACTAAATATGTTGAGGAAAATGACGATGGTACTTATACAATTACCGAGCGTGTAGCAACTTATGATTATGAGGAAGAGGCTGCGAAAACACCTTCTTATGAGTTTATTTTAACCCATGAGGCTGATGATGAATTTCTAGAGCATCAAACCAGGTCTTTAGCCAAAGTTGGGATTGAAGCTAAATTTAAACGTGTAAGACGGAATAATTCTGGAAAAATAACTGGTATAAAAATAACCTTAACGAGCAATGGCCAAAAATCATCCTCTTCTTGGAAAAGCTACAATGCTATACCTGATATCGTTATGGGAAAAACACAATCCGGCGATTTGATTTTACGAGCACTGAAGAACTAATTTTAGGAATTACAGACATAAAAGGTTTTCCGTCTCCACCAAGGTTACGGCGGACATATGGAAACCTTTCAGGTTTTATTCAACGACTAATTTTTTCACCCAAATATTACCTTCAGACTTAATATTTACAACATATATTCCGCTACTTAAATCTAGTGGAATACTTTTATTAGGATTTATTCCAATGGTTTTAACTCTTTGTCCACTGATGGTGTAAATTGCCATGGTCGCATTATTTTTAAGACCACTTATACTAAGTTCATTTTTAGCTGGATTAGGATAAAGTTTTAAAGTTTCCGTAGTAAAATTATCAACACTCAGTTGCTGCTGCCATAGGTCACCCACATTTTCACCCCAGATATATTCTACTAAATCGGGTTGGTCTATAAATGGATTGCGATTAAATTGCCAGGTATAGATTATATTGTTTCTATTCATTTCAAAATCGTCTGGAGGATCATTTCTGTGCCAGTCTAGCAAGGTTTCTAAATCGCCCATCTCTCCTGTAATTCCTTCGGGGAAGCCATTGACGACGCTTAAGTCATTATACCGAATTTCCATAAAAAGTACACTTCTGGCCACATCACCGTAGAAACTACCCTGGTTTCCGGTTGGTCCCGTGTATTCGCCGTAGTGTTGGTTTCCTCTGGTACTATTTTCAACTGCATCTACCGCTCTTAGGGCATGGGCATCAGAATTTCCGTGCCGGGTGGAGTCGGCTTTTGTCTCCCAAAATATATCAATACCATCGGCAATATCGTCTTCCTCGATACTGAAAAATCCACCCCAGGACCTTGGGTAGGTGTGCTCCCGATTCCATTTATTGGTATTATCTGAGCTGGTCTGAAAATCTAGTTTTGGTCGGCTACTTTCGGTATAAACCAACCAAACCTCATTGCTGTTAAGTGGGTTTTGATCGGCAGATTTCAAAATATCGGTCACATCGGCGTAAGTCTGGGCCCTAACGATATTTGAGTTGGCAATGATATCCTGAAGTGCTTGCCGCAAGGATTCCCCAGAAGTGTTATCCAGTGAATCATAATAGCCCGAAGGTTGTGTGCTGGTAACATTTCCAAAGGTGGGATTTAAAGGTGTACCAAAGTTGGCAACTGTAAAATCATTATCAACAACCCTAATCTCTAGGTTGTCGTTTAGGGCAACAAATCCGCTTGGTAATTCATCAAAGCGCAATCTAATCACCTCATCACCTTCATCTGCCGTATCATCAATCAGGTTTAAAGTGGTGGTTGCTGTGGTTTGATTTTCAGGAATGATAATCGCGGTGTTTCCAGTGAAATCTGAATTGTCAAAACCTTCATTATTCAGAATAATATTGAAGTTCAAATCCTGAGCGACTTGATTCTGCGTGCTGAAGGTAATCTCAAAACTTTCGCCCTCATCATATTGGTTCTCTGAAACCGAAATTGAAATCCCATTAAAAATAATACCGCTGCCATCATTTAATTGGCGCGGCGTTGGAGTTGTTGCGGTATAAAAGACATTTTCTTCTGCATCAACAAAACGTTGGATGGAGTTGGTGTTATTAGACGGCCCCTCATTGATTTGTTCAATATTGCTGAATCGCGGGTCTTGGCTGAAAATGGCAATCATATCTTCATCATCACTATCTGAAGTATCGTAAAGAAGTACATCTACCAAATTGTCGATTGTCGCTACGGTTTCCTCTGGGAAATCTTCAGCATCAGCCTGATAAATCGCAATGGCATCAGCACCGTTTTGGAAAATATTGGGAGCAATTAACAACTGCGGAACAGGACTCACCGAATTGCTGCCGATGACCAAAATACCGTTTTCATCTGTGGTAAAACCATCCAAATCTAGAGCGAAATAACTTGAGTTCATACCAGAGGTCGAACCATTAAAGCATACCAAAACAAAGCCGTCCAATGCCATTTGAGGTGTTTCTGAAAGAAGTTCCACAAATTCCTGGTCATCGGTGCCTGGGGTATCGCAGTCCAATTCGTTAATCACGACTTGACCAAATACTGTCTTAATAATAAAAATGAAAAAGGATAAAAGCAGAAGATTTTTTCGCACGAAATTTTGTTTTTACAAATGTACCATTAGTAGCCTGTAATTTGAGATTTGTCAATTATTTTAAGGTTAATTTTTCGTTTGAATCAACTCATTGAATTTGCGGATTTTAAATTTCAATGAAAGATGAAACCTTATTTTTTCATCATAATAAGACAAAAGTCCCCTTGGATTAGAAAAAATCGTTCAAAAACCCCCTTCAATTCTTACAATTTTGCCTAATGGAACACAAATAAAGTGACAAACATTAA
>JBCCOJ010000275.1:0-4312 GCA_039025415.1 Bacteroidota bacterium
GCAGGATATCTGGCAATGACCTCATGGCTTAATTGTATATAAAAGAACAGGCGTTGGTCTTTTGCCCAAGCCTCAGAATGTCGATAACCTTGAAAAACAGTCGGTGATATCTGTTCAATGTTATGGTCAAAAACCTTATCCCGGTGTGCTAAATCGAGAATAATATATTGTTTTTCAACTGCTGGAAACTCGTATTTATGGATGCCACTTCTTTTAGATACAGTCAATTCAACATCAATTTGAGTAGAATCGAGGTGCACCTTATAATAACCGGGTTCTGCAATTTCATTGTCATGGGAGAAATGACTGCGATAGCCTTTGTTTCCATCTGCACCATTATTGAATTCGGGCTGATTTGTTGGCATCAACAAAATATCCCCGTAGTCGCTAATTCCTGTTCCGCTTAGGTGTGTATGCGAAAAACCGTAGATGTATTCATCTGAATAGTGATAACCAGAACAACCGTCCCACCCTTCAAGCCTAGTATCGGGACTGAGCTGCATCATCCCAAAGGGTGCAGACGCTCCTGGGTAGGTATGGCCGTGACCACCAGTACCGATGAATGTGTTGACGTAATTAATTAAAGGCTGGTCTTTCTGGGCACTGCTAATGAAATCTTCTTTTTGGCATGAAGAAAAAAGTAAGATGCTAAGGAAAGCTGAATAATAATTAAGACCTTTCAAAAGATTAGTAATTTTAAAGCATGTAAGGTAATAAAATGCAATTCAAGAAAATCTGTCTTCTTTTATTTTTATCAATAAGTTGTTTTGGTTGCAAGCAAGAAGAAAAGCAGCCCTTTGAAATCCAGGTAATCCCAATCCCAAAACATATCCAAAAATCTAACGGTTATTTTATCTTAAATTCAAAAACCATTGTAGAATTTCCCGAGGAATTTGAAGTTGCTGGAAAGTTTCTTGAAGATCTCCTAAGTAAATTGTCTATTAATACTAATTCCGGCACGTCAAACAGAATTGTATTTATTCTTAATTCTGAAATGACCAATGAGGAGGCCTACCATTTGGAAATCAAAAAAAAGTTAATCACAATAAGTGCCAAGACCAGGCAAGCTGCTTTTTATGGAGTTCAAACTATTAGGCAGTTATTACCTGCCTCATTTGAATTGGATAAAGCTCCGTTGGATAAAGTGAAAATTCCGTGTTTAAACATAGAGGATGAGCCAAAATTTTCTTACCGAGGGATGCATCTCGATGTATCTCGACATATGTATTCAATTGAATTCATCAAAAAATACATAGATGCTATGGCAATGCTAAAAATGAATAAATTTCATTGGCATTTGACCGATGATCAAGGTTGGCGGATTGAGATTAAAAAATATCCAAAATTAAATGAAATTTCCTCCTTTAGGGAGGAGACCTTAGTTGGTCATTACAATGACCAGCCGCATCAATTTGATGGAAAGATTTATGGTGGTTTTTACACCCAAGACCAAATAAAAGATTTGATTGCTTACGCTAAGGAGCGAATGATAACTGTTATACCAGAGATTGAAATGCCTGGTCACAGCCAAGCCGTTATAGCTGCTTATCCAGAATTGGGTTGTACGGGAGAATCAGTGGAAGTAGCTACCAAATGGGGTGTCTTTGAAGAGATTTATTGCGTGACCGAAGAGACTTTTGAGTTTCTAGAAAACGTATTGGACGAGGTTATGAAACTATTTCCAAGTAAGTATATTCATATTGGTGGAGATGAAGCTCCAAAAATTAGATGGAAGAATTCTCAAGTGTGTCAAGCATTAATTAAAGCCAAAGGGCTTGCAAACGAACAAGAACTACAAAGCTATTTTATTAAAAGAATTGAAACCTACTTGAACTCAAAAGGTCGAGAAATAATTGGGTGGGATGAGATTTTGGAGGGCGGACTTGCTCCAAATGCTACGGTTATGTCTTGGCGCGGGACTAAAGGAGCTATTGAAGCGGCCAAATCAAAACATGATGTGGTCATGACACCAACCTCCCATTGCTATTTTGATTATTATCAATCTGAAAACGAAGACGAACCCCTCGCCATTGGAGGTTTTTTGCCTTTAGATAAAGTATACCATTTTAATCCTGTTCCAGATAAATTGACTAAGGAAGAGTCAAAATATATTTTAGGAGCACAAGGAAACCTCTGGACAGAATATATGCCTTCAGAAAATCAAGTTGAATATATGGCTTTCCCAAGAATGTTGGCACTTAGTGAAGTAGTTTGGTCAGGTACAGAGAGTAGGGATTATATAGATTTTGTAAAACGATTGGAATATTTTCATGAACGATTGGATAATTTAAATATTAATTATGCAAATCACTTATATGATTTGAACGGTAAAATGATCTCTGAAGACACAACTCAATATTTCAAATTAGAAACCTTGACTGATGGGAAGGAAATACGCTACACGTTGAATGGTACTTCGCCAAAACTAAATTCAACCTTATACAAGGATTCCATACCAGTATTGGAAACCATGACCATTTCAGCGGCCGTATTTGATAATGAAAAGCAAATAGGAAAAACTTATATACAACCCATAAAACTCCACAAAGCAATTGGCGCAAAAATTTCGATTGATAAAAATCCTCATAAAGCTTATTTAGGAAGTGGAGCAGAAGGTTTAATCAACGGTATTAGAGGAAATGATAATCGGTACGGCGATAAGGAATGGCTTGGCTTTTGGGGTGATGATATTGAAATCTTAATTGAATTCAAGGAAGAAATTGAAATGAACTCCATAAAGACACGTTTTTACAACGGTAATGGGCAATGGATTTACGCTCCCAGATTTATCGATTTAGATTTTGTATCTGCTCATGGGGTAAAACTCAGAGACAAAATTGAACTAGAAACTAACGAAGGGAAAATTGTCAATATGGATTATCAATTTAATAAGCCTGAAAATTCAAGTGTTAAGGTCAAAAAAATAACATTAAGCATACCAAATTATGGAAAAATCCTAGAAGGTAAGCAAGGTGCAGGAAATAAGGCATGGACGTTTATTGATGAGATAATCGTGAATTAACAACTTGGCGTCATTACTTTTTAAATGGCTTGTAGAGGCATTTAAGGTTCAATAAATAATTAAACTTAATTAAAAATGATTAATTAAAGATGACACTAGAAATCTGTGCGAATTCCTATATATCTGCTTTAAATGCCCAAATGTCTGGTGCTCATCGCATTGAGTTGTGTCAAGAACTTTCAGTTGGAGGGTTGACACCGTCATTTGGTATGCTAAAGCAAGTTGCGGAAGATATAAATATTCCGGTTCATGTCTTAATTAGACCTCGGGGTGGAAACTTTATCTACGATGAAAGTGAGTTAAAAATTATGAGTCAGGATATTATGATGATTAAGGAATTGGGTTTTGCTGGTATTGTTTCTGGCGTTTTGAAATCTGATAGAAACATAAATTTAGAGCGTACAAAAGAACTCGTTGAGCTTTCAAAACCGTTGAAATTCACCTTTCATCGTGCTTTTGATGTAATTGAAAAACCTAAAATGGCATTGGAGCAGCTTATTAAACTAGACATTGATCGCGTTTTAACCTCGGGGCAAGAATCTAATGCAGAAAAAGGATTAGTTCTTTTGAAAGAACTCAAAAATCTAGCAAAAGGAAGAATTACAATATTACCCGGTGGTGGAATTTCTGATAAAAATGTTTCAAAATTCAAGAAAGCAGGTTTTACCGAAATTCATGCCTCTGCTTCAACGATTATTCCCAAGGATGAATCATTATTTGCCATGCAACTTAGTTATTCTGACCCAAAAAATATTAAAGCTATTTTAAATGCGATATAGTTTAATTGTTGTTATACTTTTAGTTTTAGGTTGCCAGCCAAAACATGATGTGCCTTTAACGTTTCAGTTAAATAAAAACTGGCAATTCAAAAGGGTGACCGATACGGTCTGGCGTTCTGCTGTTGTTCCTGGAAATGTATTTTCAGATTTGTTGGAACATAATCTTATTGAAGACCCATTTGTAAGTGATATAGAAAAAAAAGTGCAATGGGTTTCAGATACCGAATGGGAATATAGAACATTCTTTTCGCTAGATAAAGGCACCTTAAGCAAGAAAAATATTGACTTGTTTTTCGAGGGTTTAGATACTTACGCCGAAGTCTATTTGAACAATAATTTAATCTTAGAAGCAAATAATGCATTTAGGGAATGGCATATTGATGCCAAACGCATGCTTAAGACTAAAAACGAATTAAGAATTAGATTTAAGCCTACATACAAATTTGAAAGGCTAGAAAAACAAAAACTGCCTTATATACTCCCAGAGGGAAATAGGATTTTTACCAGAAAA
>JBCCOJ010000276.1:0-4274 GCA_039025415.1 Bacteroidota bacterium
CTCATTCTTCAAAAGAAGCAATTTGCGCTATATATTAATTTGAATTTGCAGAAACCCCCAAAAATCGAACTCTATAAATTTAGTCTTTCCGAAGTTTAAGTTTAAAGACATTCGGTGCAAAATCATCATCAATTTCCAATTTTCCATTTCAATATTAACCTAAAACCTCCTTTCAAAGTGTCCAAATCCGTAACTTTGTAAGTCTTAAAAATAATGATAATGACAAAGGCAATATACGTGGCAACCTTAGAGTCCCATAGCGGTAAGTCGTTGGTTGTATTGGGTTTAATGCAATTATTGTTGGGTAAAATGGCTAAGGTTGGTTATTTCAGACCGGTAATTGATGATGTGACAGATGGCGAGATTGATAATCACATCAACACCGTGATTTCACATTTCAATTTAGATGTGGCTATTGAAGATGCCTTTGCGTTGACCCAAAGTCAAGTGGTGGATATGTTCAATGATGGACGAAAAGGCGAAATCATGGATAGTATTATATCACAGTATAAAAAACTTGAAGACGCTTATGATTTTGTACTTGTAGAAGGCAGTGATTTTTCAAGTGAGGGAAGCATTATCGAATTTGATTTAAATATTGATATCGCAAAAAATCTCGGCATACCTGTTGTTTTGGTAGACAGTGGCAAAGGCAAGACCTTAGATGAATTTTGTGGTAATCTGGAGTCAGCAGTTAATACCTATATTCAAAAAGGAATTGAATTACTTGCGGTGGTGGCAAATAAAATAAGACCCGAGAATGTTGATTTGACCAATGACCGTTTAGAGCGAGAATTGAGGGATAAAACCATGGCTTTTTCGGTGCCAAGGGTTAAAAATCTATCCCATCCTACCCTAAAGGAAATACTAGCACAGTTAAACGGTAAGGTACTTTTTGGGGAAGAAAATCTCGATAATCAAACAGGAAGTTTTGGGGTGGGTGCTATGCAATTACATAACTATCTCAGACATTTAAATGATGACAGCCTAGTTATCACGCCGGGTGATAGGGCCGATATAATTTTAGGGGCATTACAAGCAAATCTTTCGGATAATTACCCTTCTATTTCGGGTATTGTTCTTACCGGAGGTCTTATCCCAGAACCTTCAATCTTAAAACTTTTGAAAGGTTTTCAAACCCATGTGCCAATCATTTCAGTTCAGCAGGGTACCTATGAAACCACGAATCTGGTGGGAAATATTAAATCAAAAATTTATGCTGAAAGTAAGCAGAAAATAACCACATCCATTTCGCTTTTCAATGCTCACGTCAACGGTGAACTACTACTGGAGCGCTTGGAAACTTTTGAATCTAAAGGAACTACGCCTAGAATGTTTCAGTATAATTTATTGCAACGTGCTATAAGTTCAAAAAAGCATATCGTGCTTCCCGAAGGAGATGATTCTAGAATTTTGGAGGCTGCGAGTGAACTAAGTGTACTGGATATCGTGAAGATTACGCTTTTGGGAGACGCTACTAGAATCGAACAAAAAGCAATGCAATTGGGTTTCGATATTTCAAAATTGACCATTATTGACCCTGCAAAATCCGCAAAATTCGAAAGTTACGCCGCTACATTTCATGAATTAAGAAAACATAAAGGTGTGAATATGGATGTTGCCCGAGATACGATGCTAGATGTTTCTTATTTTGGGACTATGATGGTTTACCAGGGTGATGCTGATGGTATGGTTTCAGGTGCTGTGCATACTACCCAACACACGATACGTCCCGCTTTGCAGTTTATCAAGACAAAGCCGGGCATTAAGGTGGTTTCTTCGGTATTTTTCATGTGCTTGGAGGATAGGGTTTCCGTTTTTGGTGATTGCGCCATAAACCCAAATCCAAATGCAGAACAATTGGCTGAGATAGCTATTTCATCTGCTGAATCAGCTCAAAATTTTGGAATTGAAGCAAAGGTTGCGATGCTCTCGTACTCATCGGGTACTTCTGGTAAGGGTGAAGAAGTGGATAAGGTTAGAAAAGCCACAGAGATTGTAAAGCAATTACGTCCTAATTTACAAATAGAGGGGCCTATTCAATATGACGCGGCGGTAGACCCGATAGTGGGAAAAAGTAAATTACCAGATTCACAGGTTGCCGGTCAGGCCTCGGTTTTAATTTTTCCAGATTTAAATACTGGTAACAATACCTATAAAGCCGTGCAAAGGGAAACTGGAGCAATCGCCATAGGTCCAATGCTTCAGGGTTTGAATAAGCCAGTGAACGATTTAAGTAGGGGTTGTACGGTTGAGGACGTTTTTAACACCGTAATCGTAACAGCAATCCAGGCCCAAGAAAATAAATAGTCTATGCAGATTCTTATTATAAATTCCGGAAGTTCCTCAATAAAATTCCAGGTTATAAAAATGCCTTCGGAAGATGTTATCGCTAAAGGTTCTATTGAACGAATTGGATTTGAGGATGCTAAGTTGCATTTTAAGTCAAAAACCAATTCTGAATCAAAGGTCGAGTCCATACCTAGTCACGAAGAAGGATTGTCTGCAATTACCAAATTGTTAATGGATGAAAATACTGGGATATTAAAAACCACCGATGATATTCACGTTGTTGCGCATCGAGTTGTTCATGGCGGCAACCAGTTTGATAGGCCAACTATAATTGATGAAAAAGTAGTATCTGAAATTGAACGATTGGCATCACTTGCGCCCTTACATAATCCTGCAAATGCTGAAGGGATAAAGATTTCCCAGTCTATTTTTTCGAATGCAAAGCAGGTTGCTGTATTTGATACGGCCTTTCACCAAACCATTCCTGAAAAAGCTCATCTATATGCTATTCCCAAATCTGTATCTAGTGAACACAACATTCGAATGTACGGTTTTCATGGTACTAGCCATAAGTATGTGGCAAATATTGTAGCTGATTATTTAGGAAAAAAACAAAGTAAGATAATCTGCATTCACCTCGGTAATGGCTGCAGTATGACCGCGGTAAAGGATGGGATTAGTGTTGACCATTCTCTGGGTTTTGGGCCCTCCAACGGACTCATCATGGGTACTCGAAGCGGTGATATTGACCAATCGGTTCTTTTTTATCTCATGGATAGTTTGGGGATGACTTCAGAACAGGTAAACGGACTCGTACAAAAACAAAGTGGGTTACTGGGTCTAACAGGTCATTCTGACTTAAGGGACGTGCAGGAAGGAGCCATAAATGGTAACAAAGATTGTAAGTTGGCCCTGGCTATGACCGCCTATCGCATCAAAAAATACATAGGAAGCTATGTTGCCGTACTCAATGGAGCAGATGCTATAGTTTTTACTGCGGGAATAGGAGAAAACTCAAGTTTACTGCGCGAAATGGTTTGCGATAATATGGACGCTTTTGGAATTCTGATGGATAAGGACAAAAATTTAGAAAAACCAAATGGTACAACAGAAATTCATTCTGCAAACTCTATGGTAAAACTATTGATCGTTCCAACCAATGAGGAATTGGAAATCGCAAAACAAGCGTACTCATTGTTGAATCCACACTAATTTTAGGAATCTGAATCATTCATGCATCCTTTAGCTCCAAGTTTTTATTGAAATCTAGGAAGCAACTATAGTTTAAGTGGTTTTTAAAATTGGTCTAACAGAAAGTTGATTAAATCCGTAGTAGTAACTATACCAACCAAATCACCATTATCAATAACTGGAAGGGCATGAAACTCTTTTTTTGAGAGTATTTCAGCTACATCCTTAATGGTGTCATCTGATTTTACAGTTACCAGATTTTTCGTCATTACCTGTTTTATGGTAAACATGTCATAAACAGTACTATCTATATTCTCCTGGTTTTCGTCGACTGCATCCGCAAAACTGATTCTGAGTAAATCTGTATAGCTTATCATTCCAACAATTTTGGACCCGCTTACAACAGGTATATGTCTTATGTTGTTCTTTTTAAAAAGTGCTTCGGCAGTTTCTAAATTATCGCTGGTATTTAAAGTGATAATTTCCGTGGACATGATGGCTGATACTGGTGTTCTTTTTTTCATAGTTTAATCATTTAGAATTGCTATTACATTATAAGTTATATTCAAATATATATTGAACCATCATGGATAAATATGATATAAATCATGATTAATGCAATTTGTTGAACCCTGTAAATAGTTGTCTATAAGTTAATATAGCTACGAGTAAATTATCAATTTCAAAGGAGGTATAATCTATATTTATCAGTTTTTTAATATCGTTACTCTTATTGCTAAAAGTTTTACAATATTATTTAAAAGTATTACTATTAAAATTCTGTTAATTGA
>JBCCOJ010000277.1:0-4210 GCA_039025415.1 Bacteroidota bacterium
CTCAGATGAGGAAAAGGGGTTTAACCAGATGACGCTATACGGTCGGGATGTTTCGGTGGAAGATATTATAAGTAACTCCAAGAGATTTCCAATGATGGCTGAGCGGCAGGTTGTTATTGTCAAGGAAGCCCAAGATTTATCCCGAACCATCGATAAATTAGAGTCGTACGCCAAAAATCCTCAGCCCTCCACGGTTTTGGTCATTAATTACAAATACAAAAAACTGGATAAGCGCAAAGCAGTTTACAAGACGATTAAAAAAACCGGGATTGTTTTTGAAAGTAAAAAACTTTACGACAACCAAGTGCCAGATTGGATTAGGCGTGTGCTTTCGGGGCAGAATTATACCATCACCCCCAAGGCCTCCCAAATGTTGGTTGAATTTCTTGGTACGGATTTGAGTAAAATCATGAACGAATTGAACAAGCTCAAAATCATATTACCAAAAGGCACCCAAATTACTCCAGAACATATCGAACAGAATATTGGTATAAGTAAAGACTACAATAATTTCGAGCTTCGAAAAGCGATAGGTTATCGCGATACTTTAAAGGCCTTTAAAATTGTAAAATACTTTGGTGAAAATCCAAAAGACAATCCTATGGTGGTCACCGTTTCACTACTCTATAATTTCTTTTCACAGCTACTGCACCTTCATGGATTAAATGATAAAAATCCTAGAAGTGTAGCTTCGGCATTAAAAGTGAGCCCTTATTTTGTCAATGAATATATTGATGCCGCCAGAAACTATCCCATGAAAAAAGTGAGTGCTATAATTGGTAACCTACGAGAATTTGATGTAAGGGGTAAGGGGGTAAATTCTAATGCAGTACCTCAAGGTGATCTGTTGAATGAACTTTTAGTGAGGATATTTAATTAGCTCGATTTGTCATTTCGAGCGTAGCGAGAAATCACATAAAGATTGGACGGAAATCTTTAATAAAAAGAAACCTTGACTAAATAATGTTGTTTTAGTTGCCCGAGAAATATCTATTGGTCTCAAAATATGCGATTTCTCCCATTGGTCGAAATGACAAAGAACTTCTATAAATCTGAAAGCTGTTTCATTTCAAACGCAGTAAGAAACCTCATCATGTGTAAAAAAACGATTACTATTCGTTTCAAATAATGACCCAACAAATTTTTTCTAGCAAAAGTTTCTTCATTTAAACTTTTAGTTTAAATGGATTGTCAATGTTTTAAACCAACGATTGTTGCATTGCAGGTTTAACGTCTTTCCCCAAAAACTCAAACCTGACCAATCCATCGTCATCAATTTTGGTGAGTTCAACGTCATGAAGTGTATTTACCAATTCTGGATGCCAAGGCGTTTTAACTTTCACATAGTTTTCGGTAAACCCATGGATGTAACCTTGTTTGTTTTCGCCCTCAAATAGAACTGTTCCGGTTGAGCCGATTTGCTTTTCATAAAAGGCTCGTCTTTTTTTGGCTGAAAGTCCGCGTAGCATTTTACTACGTTTCGTCCTTACCGATTTCGGTACAACCTCCTCCATTTCCGCAGCAAGGGTATTGTCCCGTTCAGAATAAGTAAATACGTGCAAGTATGAAATGTCAAGTTCATTCAAAAAATTATAGGTTTCCAAAAATAAATCATCAGTTTCCCCAGGAAAGCCAACAATAACGTCTACTCCAATACAGGCATGGGGCATGGTCTCCTTTATTCTATTAACACGGTCAATATAAAGTTCCCTCATGTAGCGACGGCGCATCGCTTTTAGAATTTTATTACTTCCGCTTTGTAATGGGATGTGAAAATGTGGTACGAATGCTTTGCTTTGAGCAACAAACTCAATGGTTTCATTCTTGAGCAAGTTAGGCTCTATACTGGAAATTCTCAAACGTTCAATACCATCAACCTCGTCCAAGGCTTGAACCAACTCATAAAAGGTGTGCTCGTGCTTTTTGTTCCCGAACTCGCCCTTACCATAATCTCCGATATTAACACCGGTCAAGACGATTTCCTTGATGCCTTTTGCTGAAATTTCAGCAGCATCCTTCAAGACATTTTCAAGGGTATCACTTCTAGAAATTCCTCTTGCCAGTGGAATGGTGCAGTAGGTGCATTTGTAATCACAGCCGTCCTGTACTTTCAAAAAGGCGCGGGTTCTGTCGCCAAAGGAATAGCTGCCAACGTAAAAGTCGGCGTCATTAATATCACAGCTATGTACCTCCCCAGCGGTATTTCGTTCTGGATTATCCAAAAGCTCATTGATGTAGCTAGTTATATTGAATTTTTCCGTAGCGCCGAGCACCAAATCCACTCCGTTGACATCGGCTAATTCTTGCGGTTTCAACTGGGCGTAGCAACCTATTGCCGCAACGAAGGCCTCTGGATTTACCTTTTGGGTTTGTTTAACAATGGTCTTGAATCGTTTATCGGCGTTTTCGGTGACAGAGCAGGTGTTAATGACGTAAACATCGGCATTTTCAGTAAAATCCACTCGCTCAAAATTTTCGGCAGTAAAGCCACGAGCAATCGTTGATGTTTCCGAAAAATTCAGCTTACAACCCAAGGTGTAGAATGCGACTTTCTTTTTAGTCATTTTGAATTAATTTCTTTCGCCATTAAATTAATTTATATTTACCGAGTTCCAATGCGGGCGCAAATTTAGTGAAAAGCTTTAAGGCACACAATTTTAACCTCATAGTTGAGTTGATTATGAAAATGAATTTAATGGAATATACTGCAGAAAAGCGGATAATTGAAGTACAGACTTTTTTTGAAAACAGCGATACTGTTTTAGGTTTTAGAAAATTGATGGATTGCGCTATAGATACTCAAGACCTTTCTATTTATAAAAAGGTTATTGAATTGACCGATTGGAAAGAAAAACATCCAAAACAAGAGCCCGAATTGATAGAAAGATCATTGCTGCTATTACAGGAAATCGCAAAAATTCCGATTCCCCATTGTGAAAGGAACAATCCTGTAATCAAAGCAAATGATTTGATTAAAAGTTATGGGGTTAACAGATTCAAGCTTGGGCCAATTTCTGTTGATATCAAGAAAGGTCAGGTTTACGGACTTGTGGGTGAAAACGGAAACGGTAAAACAACCCTCTTGCGCATACTTGCCAAAGAATTAAAGTTTGATTCAGGCAGTCTCGATTTTAGGTTTGATTCTCATTATTACGATGATTTTGGTCTGCGCACCAATTTGGTTTACATCCCGCAACGAACACAAAGATGGTACGGAAGTTTAAAGGATAATTTAAAATTCGTGTTATCGAGTTACGGTGTACCTCCTCAAGAAAACGAAATTCGGGTTTTGATGATGATTGCGAGATTTGGTCTTTGGAATTACAAACACCTTAAGTGGAGTGAACTATCGTCGGGCTATAAGATGCGATTTGAATTGGCGAGAACTATGCTACGCCAACCTGAGTTATTGTTGTTGGATGAGCCTTTGGCAAATCTAGATGTCTTGGCACAACAAGTCATATTGGAGGATTTGAAATCAATCTGTAATTCAATTAACAATCCCATTGCTCTCATTTTGAGTTCACAGCAATTGTATGAGGTCGAGAAAATTTCCGATAAGGTTATTTACTTGAAAAACGGGAAATATACAGATAGTAATGATACTAAAATTGAGACACAGCAGCTTATCGTAGAAATAGATTGTGATTTAGATCGCTCTAGTTTGGAAGAGGTACTCGAGCCAAATCTTTTGGAAACTTTGAATTATAATGGCGGTATCTATGTTGCCTATTTTAATCACAAAACAAAATTCCCTGACATTCTAAGTTCACTTGGAGCGCATGGGGTAAATGCGACTTACGTTAGAAATATTTCCAAATCCACCCGACGTTTTTTTGTGTCTTAAATCGAAATCTATGAAATCATTCATTTATAAAGTTAATCAATACCTAATTGAACGTTATCCAAATATCTGGAATACAAGATTGGTTTGGATGCTTTCTGCATCATTGATTGTCCATGTTCTTTTTTTTGTGTTTGGTTTAGCAACTTTAACCAATCCAGAAACGCTACAAGAT
Source organism: Bacteroidota bacterium (assembly GCA_039025415.1). Classification (GTDB taxonomy): domain Bacteria; phylum Bacteroidota; class Bacteroidia; order Flavobacteriales; family Flavobacteriaceae; genus Psychroserpens. Next base: position 4,020 of record JBCCOJ010000277.1, read on the forward strand.
AGAGGAGCCGAGGATATATTTTTTAAGAATGGGTCAATTTTTCTTTCCATTATCATAACGATTTTATTGTTTGTGGTTTGGCTTATTTATCTCTTTAAAAATAATGGATTCAAGAGTTTTTATCCTGCTTCCAGAAATAGACTTTTTTTGCAGTATTTCTATTATTTACTTATTGCATTTTTCAGTTTCGC
>JBCCOJ010000278.1:0-4122 GCA_039025415.1 Bacteroidota bacterium
AGTTTAGAAAATCTCTTAAAAGCATAAATATACGACAAAACACTTAATTATTCGATAAAATGCAATTTTATTGTAGATTTATTAAGAAATTTTAATCAAAAATAAGCATAGGTTTTGAGTAAAACGTTTCCGACCTCACTTTTGTTTTTGCAAGCTGAAGATTTTGATTTCGATTTCTAATTTGGGGAGGGATTATATATCCCTAAAGGTTATCCTGAGCAAGAATAGAACCCACAATACTGCTTGCAGCAGCCTTGGGTTTTGCATTTCCATCCGCTTACAAAAACGTTGTTTATGACATGTCGTGAAAGGGATTGCATATCCCAAAATGTTATCCCGAGTAAGCATAGAACCCACAATACTGCTTGCAGCAGCATTGAGTTTTGCATTTCCATCCACTTACAAAAACGTTGTTTTTGTCGCTTCTGAAAATACAAAACCCGCAACTTCCGTTGCGGGTTCCTTTTGCGGAGAAAGAGGGATTCGAACCCCCGGAGGTGTGACCCTCGCTGGTTTTCAAGACCAGTGCATTCGACCGCTCTGCCATTTCTCCAGTAATTGACCTTTTAGCGGGCCAGCCCGCCGAAGGCACGCCCTAAGCGTGCCGAAGGCGGGTGCAAATATAAAACGCTTTTTTAAGCTATCAAATATTTAGATTGATTTTTGTTCAAGACAATCAATAAACCAGAAACTACATTTTTAATAATTTTGATAAAAAAACCATGCCCTACTCCCAACAGTACCACGAGACCTACCAAAACCTCCCCGAGGAACTTCCAAAAATCTATCCCGATTTAAACTTCGATAACCATTGTTATTTACGGATTGCCCTGGACAATACGTTTAAGGCGAAGTGGGATACAAAAATTAAACGTCCGGCCTATAAAAACCTCAACAAACCCCAATTGGAACAAGTGTTACTATTGCTTAATCGGTATAAAACAGATAGCGGTTTATTGTTAAGACACAACAAAAATTCACTCAGATGGCGTGGGAAGTAATTTTATTGTTTAGACCTTACGATTCCGCAAATTCTTTCAAAACCGAAACCACGTAGTCTACATCGGCCTTAGTATTGAAGCTGCTAAAACTAAAACGCACCGAGGGCTTTTTTAGGTCTTCTTGGTCTAAAATTTCGGCTAAGACGTGAGAGCCTTGGGCGCTACCGCTCTGGCAAGCACTGCCTTTGGAACAGGCAATCCCTTTTAAATCCAACTGAAACTGTAATAGTGCATTTTTTTCAGGGGGGAATGGCAAGCGGACGTTGAGCAAGGTATAGGTGCTTTCGTCGTTGTTATCGCAAGTGCCATTAAACTGAACTTCAGGCAAGGCTTGTTTCAAACGTTCCTTAAAATGGTTTTTAAGGTTTAGGATTTCAGCTTTTTCTGCTTCTAGATTTTCATAGGAGATTTGCAAAGCCTCGTCCATCCCAACGATGTTGTGAACGCATTCGGTACCGGCTCTGAGTCCTCGCTCTTGGGACCCTCCAAAAATAGAGGCCTTCAATCCAGAACCCTTACGAAGAAACGCAAATCCAACGCCTTTGGGTCCGTGAAACTTATGGGCACTAGCAGCGATAAAGTCCACAGGTATTTTTTGCATGTCTAATTTAAAATGACCGACCGATTGCACGGTATCACTCTGAAATAAAGCATCATATTTTTTGCAAAGATTGGCCACACGCTCAAGGTCGAGCATGTTCCCAATTTCATTGTTGATGTGCATCAAGGATACCAGCGTTTTATTGGGTGATTGGAGCAAGCGTTCCAAATCCTCTAAGTCAACGTGGCCATTGGGCAGTAAACGCACGTAGTTTACGGTCACGTTGAACTCTTGCTTTAGTTGCTCAATAGTATGTAAAATGGCGTGATGCTCAATTTTTGAACTTATGATTTGAGTGACGCCTAAATCCCTAACCGTGCTTCTTAAAACCAAGTTATCTGCCTCAGTACCTCCCGAGGTAAATACAATTTCTGCTGCGGAAACATTAAAATGGGAAGCAATGCGCTTTCTTGCGGCTTCCACCAAAGATTTAGCTTGCCTACCGTAACTATGGGTGGACGAGGCATTACCGTAACAGTCTTTCATGACCTTGGTAATACTGTCAATAACCTCATCCCGCAATCGGGTAGTAGCCGCACTATCAAAATAAACCGACTTCATAGGCTGTAATTCATTTTCTGAACCTTTAGTAAATTTAAAGAATGTCTAAAATGAGAATCAGAAAACAATTTATAGGTATTCGATGGATTAACAATTAACGCTACAAAGATGCAATTTTAGATTTGCTTTTTAAAACACAATTGGCATTATTAAATAATATGTTAATGGCATCAGGTGCTTTGGGAATTCTGCTATTTTTGTTTTTAAATATTTATGACATGCGGTATTTATCCTGCCTTTTCTTTTTTTTCATTTTAGTGACTTCTTGCGACGAGGGGGATATTATTGAGGTTAATTTGGATTTTGATGAGGAATTGGAATTGTGTACTCTTACCAATAATTCAAACGAAGAGTTTTTTCTGATATACAATATCAACGAATCCACAAATGAAGTCTTAGCAATTCAATTTCCAGTTTCTGGTAACAGCGTCATTTTTAATCCCGAATTTACAGGAGATATTGAAACCTTAATGACAAATGGTAATACAATTCGGTTTAACTACCGTACTTACGACGGTGACCCAACTAGCGTTATTTGCTCGGTTATTCCAGGTGATGTTAATTTAGTTTCAAACTTTGAGGCAGACAACGGTGCAAATATTGTTTTCACTTCACTTTTCACCGATGACGATAATGATGAAATCGATACAGAAGATGAATTCCCTATGGCTCCAAATGACAATGGAGAATTTCCAAACGCACAAGATACTGATGAGGATGGGTTATTTGATTATTTGGACGCTGACGATGATGGTGATAATTTATTGACCTCATTTGAGGCCTTCGTACAAAATGAAGATGGAGAAATGGTTTTAAGAGATACCGATAGCGATGGGATACCCGATTATCTTGACCCTGATGATGATAACGATGGTATTTTAACCATAAATGAAGACGCCGATGGCAACGAAGAAAATGGAATTCTTGGTCCTTCTAATGATTTAAGTCCTGATTCAACAGTGCTGCGATGTAGGGATGCTTCAGTTTCTGATTTCTTCGAACAAGACAGTTTAATTGTTTCTGAATTTACACGGACTATTACCGTTGATATTGAAATTGATGGTGTGGCTCTTGATATTTTGCAGACCGATTTAATTGAAATGGGCAGATATGATGCGCCACAGCTAACTTTTCGCTATAACCATGAAACAAATGTGGCAGAATTACAAGACGATAACTAAACCCGCTTAACATTCTGAAACACATAAACCTCGGTGGCGCCGAGACCGTACTTTTGATAGTCTGCATCGTAGAACTTAATGTTTTCATAGCGACCCAATAAGTACTCAAGTTCCATTTTAAGAACGCCCTCTCCTACCCCGTGGATAAATACAATCTTCAGGATGCGGTTTTTAATGGCATACTCTAATTTGTGCCTAGCGGTGTCAAGCTGAAGATTCAGCATTTCGTGATTGGTCATTCCCTTATGGGAGGTAGTTATTTGATGGATGTGTAAATCGACCTCCATCATGGGTTGGTTGCGTTCTTTCGGTTTTACCCTAGTGCTTTTTGGCTTCTTAGAATGTTCTTTTTGCTGAATTACATCCTCAACACTTGCATTTTGAAAAATGGAATTTCCGAGGGTTTCGTTTTTTATGATTTCCGTCAAGGAGAAATCCATTTCAAATCCATCAGCTGTTTCCACCGTGACGCTATTGGAATCGATTTTGGTGATGACACCATTGATATCATCATCAATTGCTGAAACCCTATCGCCTATTTTAAATTCACTCATTCTTTTATATCCTCTTCGTTTTCGGCGTTATTTTCAGATTTACTGGGAATGTTTTTTGACAGCCTGTAAATGCCCATCATTAAGACTACAATACCACCAATTAGTAAATATTCACTTTGTTCGGCTTTGGAATTGGCATATATGGCAACTATTCCGCCCACTAAAATCATAAAATAGCTGATATATCTTGACATGATGACGTTTTACTAAATAAGCCGTTTGGC
>JBCCOJ010000279.1:0-4093 GCA_039025415.1 Bacteroidota bacterium
AAACCAATTCGATTCTTAATTATTGAACAAAACTATCCACAGTTTATTTAAAAAAGTATCAATAATTAGGGAAGTACGGTACTGAATGAGTGAAATACCCTCAAATTGAAAATGCCCCGAAAATATCTATTTCCAAGGCATCTTTTGCTATTAAAAATTAGCGATGAGATTATTTTCCAAATAGCCCGCCTAACATTCCACCAAGACCACCTCCATTTTTCTTGTCGCCGCCTAGCACCATTCCCGCAACATCATCAATCACACTGCCATCATTATCGGCATCTAAAATTGATTCAAGAAAACTTTGTTCCTGTCTAGCAGAATTTCCACCAAGAAGACCACCGAGCATGCTTTCGAGACCATTGGTTGTATTTACGTTCTCTACACTTTTTTTCTTAGCCAACATTCCCATCAAAATTGGTGCAGCTACTTTAAGAATTTGTGAAACCGAGTTGGTGTCAATTCCTGATTTGGCACCAAGTGTATTTTCTACCCTTGATTGTTTGTCTCCAAGTACATGGCCTAAAATTTTACTGCCGTCATTCATAACATTGTCGTCAACACCTCCACTAAAAAGACCACTCAAGTTATCGAGGATGCTACCATCGTGTTTTGGTGAGTTCAATGCGCCCAAAAGGCCTTCTGCACCTTCTGGGGTAGATGCATTGCGTTTCATTGCCGTCATTAAAACAGGTAAAGCCATTGTTAGCACATTTTGGGTTTTATCCTGAGGTTGGCTCGTTTGTTGGGAAACACCATTGATTAACTGTTTCCCCATATCACTATTGAGTAAATCTAATATTCCTGACATAATTTTTAAGTTTTAAAATTGTTTTTAAGGTACAAAAAAACCCATAATCAAAAGCTTGAATTTGGGTTCTTTTTATTTGTGAATTTTTTGTTCTATTGTTTTTTCAAAATACTTACTATTTGTTCTGCCAGTTCTACCCCTATCCTATCTTGGGCTTCGTTAGTTGCCGCTCCAATATGTGGTGATAATGAGATTCTACCATTCATAAGAACTTGAACAGCTGGCGTAGGTTCGCTTTCAAAAGTGTCAAGACCTGCGAAAGATACCTTACCAGATTGCAGGGCTTTTACCAGCGCTACTTCGTTGATAACACCACCTCTCGCGGCATTAATTAGACCAACCCCATCTTTCATAAGGTCGAATTCTTTTTCGGTAATTACATATTCCTCTTGTGCAGGAACATGTAAGGTGAGGAAATCTGATTGTTTCAATACATCTTCCATAGGCTGCGTTTCAATTTCTACATTGATGTACTGCCCGTTGTAAAACTCAACTTTGATATCGGCCTTCCCAACAAACTTATCGCTTGCAATGACTTTCATGCCAACACCAAGGGCTATTTTTGCCACCTCACGACCAATTCGTCCGAAGCCAATAATTCCCAATGTTTTTCCACGAAGCTCAACACCCTTTGCATAATTTTTCTTGAGTGCCTTGAATTTAGTATCTCCGTCTAGAGGCATATTTCTATTGGAGTCATACAAGAACCGGACACCTCCAAATAAATGTGCAAAAACCAATTCTGCAACAGATTGTGAAGATGCTGCTGGCGTATTAATGACGTGTTTACCCTTACTCCTCGCGTAATCTACATCTATATTATCCATACCTACGCCACCGCGACCAATAATTTTAAGGTCTTCACAAGCGTCAATTAAATCCTTGCGAACTTTTGTTGCACTGCGAACCAGAAGCACGTCAATATTGTTATCAATAATGTAGTTACTTAGTTGTTCTTGTGCAACGGTTGTGGTTTCAACCTCAAAACCGGATTTTTCTAAAGCTTCTATACCACTCTGTGATATACCATCGTTTGCTAATACTTTCATAGGCCTCTCCCCAGCCCTCTCCAGAGGAGAGGGAGCTTCAATAGGGTCCAAAATTTTAATTTATTAAACTTGTTTTTTGCTCTCGTGGAAACGAGAGTCTAATTTTATTTTAAATGTTATTTGGTTTAATTACAACGCAGACTGAAACAAAAAAAATTAGATATATAATCAATTACCATTACTTAGCGTCAATCTCTAGTTTCTGATTTCTATTCTCTACTATAATCAAGCTTTCCGCTCCAACTCACTCATCACATCCACTAAAACCCCAACACTGTTTAATGACATTGCATTGTACATCGAAGCTCTATAACCTCCCACACTTCGGTGACCATTGATACCATTAATATTTGCTTCCTTTACCATCGTGTCAAAAGTCTCCTTGAGGTTTTCATTTTCCAAGGTGAAGGTGGCATTCATTATTGAGCGGTCTTCTTTAGCGGCAAAGCCTTTGAACAACGGGTTTAAGTCAATCTCAGAATAAATGAGTTGGGCTTTCTTTTCATTTTCCTTTTCAATAACCGAAATCCCGCCCAAATCCTTTAACCACCGCAGTGTTAACATAGAAACATACACTGCAAAAACGGGTGGCGTATTGAACATTGAGCCTTTACCAATATGAACTTTATAGTCCATCATTGACGGGATGGTTCTTGATACTTTTCCTAAAATATCTTCTTTAACTACTACCAAGGTTGTTCCGGCTGGTCCCATGTTTTTTTGAGCTCCTGCATAAATAATCCCGAATTTGGAAAAATCCAATTGACGAGAGAAAATATCAGAACTCATATCACAGACTATTGGCGCCTCAGTTCCAGGAAACTCCTTTATCTGGGTTCCAAAAATGGTGTTGTTAGAGGTGCAATGGAAATAATCGACATCTTTTGGAATATCAAAACCCTTAGGTATGTAATTATAATTTGCATCTTTTGAAGAAGCAACCTCAACAACTTCTCCATATATCTTAGCTTCCTTGATAGCTTTGTCACTCCAGGTACCCGTATTTAAGTAGGCTGCTTTCTTTTCCATTAAATTCATGGCAGACATCAAGAATTGCAAACTTGCACCGCCCTGAAGGAAAAGAGCCTTATAACCTTTACCCTCTAGACCCAAAAGTTCTAGTGCCAAGGCGCGGGCTTGTTCCATCACGTCAACAAAAGCTTTACTCCTATGTGAAATTTCCAGTATGGAAAGTCCATCATTATTATAGTCTAGCACTGCCTGTGATGCCTTTTCAAAGACTTCTTGAGGCAAGATACAAGGTCCAGCACTAAAATTATGCTTCTTCATAATCAGATATTTCTAGTATTAAAAAAATTAATATCGGCTAGCAAAGTTCTTGAATTCAATAATAAAAAGGGTTAAGAAATTGATAACTTATTAACAGATTTTCAACGCAAACGAAATAGTATCAACATCATCGGCGTAGTCCCACAAATTTGGTTTTTGGGTTTGTCCAAATTCTATCTCCGAGTCTAAAAAGCCGTTGGCCACCACGCACTGAATTTTATCAGACAAAGTGTTCAATTGCGTTTTTAAATTATCAATCGAATCGTAATACTCATAGAAAACCGTGGCAATTGGAGATGAAAAGCTTTCATCATGCTTTATCATTAGAAATCCGTTCTCCAAAATATCGAACTCACTCATCAAAAAAACGGCCTTATTGTAGTCATAATTATTGGCGTATTTGTTTTGATGGATGATGTCTCGCCAAGAATATATGGCATTGAAAAATGGGTCAAAATTGTAGTCTTTTGGCACAAATAGCTTAGATACATTACGACATCCAAGTCCAAAATATCGAAAGATATCCTCTGAAAGCGCCTGTAATTGTTCATCAGTTTCATTACCTTTTAAAATAGCTACTGAATTTCGGTTTCTTCGGATAATTGAAGGTTTATCCCTGAAGTAGTACTCAAAATATCTCGAGGTATTGTCACTTCCGGTAGCGATAACGGCATCAAAATTATCTAACCTATCTTCTGTAAAGGTCACTTTTCCGCGGAAACCCGGCGCCACTGTTTCAAGAATCTTTGTGAGATAAGGTAGAAGATGCCTGTCATTGGAAGACTGCTTAACCAAAACACTATGTCCAGAAATTAAAACTGAAAGAAAATCATGAAATCCAACCATAGGAATATTCCCCGCCATTACAATAGCAATGGTTTTGGGTACTACGGAATCAAATTTATACGGTTGAAGCCACTTTTCAATATTATTCTTAGCTTCC
>JBCCOJ010000280.1:0-4077 GCA_039025415.1 Bacteroidota bacterium
CCCTTTGGAGTGAAGAAGTAATTCCCCATGGCTGTGGCAGAGTCGCTATCTGTCACGATTCCGTGATTTTCAAAGCGAACGGCTGTCCAAGGCTTGATGGCAAATCCTTTATAGTCTTCAATATAGCCAGTAACGAAGTAAGAGAGGGCTTGGTCAAAGTTTTCGCGGAACTGATCATCGGCGGCCAATGTCGGCTTGAACAAAACGGTTCCATGATCATAAGCATACAGATCATTGATATGCTGTGTTGCGCGGGCCTTATAATCGCCCTCTTCAGAATAAACCTGACCGATTGCAACGATCCCGGCACCCCATTTGTTTTGCGCTTCAATCACGGCCTCTTCTGTGATGGCTGTTTTTTCCATTTCCTTGTGGTCATGCGCATCGGCATAAGCGGGAGCGGCAAGAACCCCTAAAATAGCCGCGCTCATCAATAGTTTTTTCATGTATGTTTCTCCTGTAAGATTTCGAAAAATATTTCAATGATAGTAATACGATGCCGCCATAACCTGATTTAATTAATCTATTATAACCATAGTCAGAGAATTATTATAATTATGACCAATAATGACATATTTAAAAAACTAAGAGTCGCCCACAAATTAAGGGACGATGACATCATAAAAATATTGGCTCTTGTTGACTTTAAAGTCTCAAAAAGCGAGTTAAATGCACTTTTTAGGAGAGAAGACCATCCTAATTATATGGAATGTGGTGACCAAATATTAAGAAATTTCCTTAACGGACTTATTATCCATTTAAGAGGGCCAATGCCAAAAAAGCAAAAAAAGGGCTCTTAAATTATCATATTCTGAAAAGTTCAATCCGTTTACCCTAGTTTGGGAATTAGACTGTAACTTGCTACCAGATTTTGAAATCCCTATGTTCGAAACCTATTCCCAGGAAAAAGTAGTGCCCAATGTCTCAGAAGTTGAAATCAAGGCACTAAATCAAAAATACAAACCGCTAACCGCTACCCAGCGCATAGAGCAACTCTATAAAGACTTTGACGTTGCTGATGTGATGCTTACAAGTTCTTTTGCTGCAACTTCTGCCTTTCTGTTAAAATTACTCTCAGACGTAAACAAAACCCAAACGGTATTTTTTATTGATACTGGTTATCACTTTGAAGATACGTTGGATTATGAAAAAGAACTCACCAAAAGGTACGGTTTAAACGTAAAATCAATAAGTGCGATAAAGGAAGAACACGAGTTCACCACCAAAGATGAAACTTGGAAAAAGAATCCTGATTTTTGTTGCTCAATTAACAAAGTTAGGCCTTTAGACATCATCAAAAACCAATATAAAGTCTGGGTTTCTGGACTTATGGAATGGCAAAGTGACCATCGGGGCACTCTCGATATATTCGAACTTAGAGGTGATATCTTAAAATTCTACCCTTTATTGGATATTAGTAAAGCACAACGGGACCAATATATAGCTGAGCATAATCTACCTTTTCATCCGCTCGTAGCTAAAGGCTATAACTCAATTGGTTGTAAACATTGCACAGTTCCCGGCGAAGATAGAACGGGCCGATGGAACAACAACCCAAAAACGGAGTGTGGGCTTCATTTATAGAGTTTAGACAATTCAATAAAAAAACCTTTAAGGTTTAAATTCCCTAAAGGTTTTGAACTTATTAATTTCGCCTTAAATTTAGGACAATACTTCTTGAACTTTATCGGCAGCTTCTTGAAATTCAGTAGCACTTAAAACATCAAGACCAGAATTATCAATTAACTCTTTGGCGATATCTGCATTGGTGCCCTGTAATCTTACAATTATTGGAACTTCAATATTCCCCATATTCTTGTAGGCATCAATGACACCTTGTGCAACTCTGTCACATCTTACAATACCACCAAATATATTTATCAAAATTGCTTTAACTGCAGGATCTTTCAATATAATTTTGAAGGCAGCTTCAACTCTTGCAGCGTCTGCAGTACCACCTACATCCAAAAAGTTTGCTGGTTCACCTCCTGCTTGTTTGATTAAATCCATGGTTGCCATGGCAAGACCCGCACCGTTAACCATACAACCCACGTTACCATCAAGGTCAACATAATTAAGCCCGACTTCCTTAGCTTCAACTTCGATAGGGTTTTCTTCACGTAAGTCACGTAAATCAACGTAATCCTTATGACGAAAAAGGGCATTATCATCAATCGTGACCTTAGCATCAACTGCCAAAATCTTATCATCACTGGTTTTAAGCACCGGATTGATTTCAAACAACGAAGAATCTGATTTCACGTAAGCGGTATACAACGCGGTAACGAATTTAGTCATATCCTTAAAAGCAGCACCCGATAAGCCTAGGTTAAAGGCAATACGTCGAGCTTGAAACGGCATCAAACCAACCGCAGGGTCAACTTCCTCATTAAATATTAAATGCGGTGTTTCTTCAGCAACGGTTTCAATATCCATACCCCCTTCGGTAGAATACATTATCATATTTCTACCCGTAGAACGGTTTAATAATACTGACATGTAATATTCCTCGGGCTCACTATCGCCAGGGTAATAAACATCTTCAGCGACCAAAACCTGATGTACTTTTTTACCTTCGGCAGAGGTTTGGGGAGTAATTAAATTCATCCCGATAATCTCTCCTGCAATCTCTTCTACACCTTGCAGCGTATTGGCTAATTTTACACCGCCACCCTTGCCGCGCCCTCCAGCATGAACCTGAGCCTTGATAACGTGCCAACCGGTTCCGGTTTCAGCCGTTAGTTGCTTCGCTGCTGCCACTGCTTCATGAGCATTTTGGGCAACAATACCGCGTTGAATGCGAACTCCAAAACTCGCTAATATGTCTTTACCTTGATATTCGTGTAGATTCATTTCTAATTTAGATTATAGTGGTTAAATCCGGTTAAAATTTCCGAAGTAATAGTTAAGGACAAAAATAAACATACTGAAAGTTTTGACCAATAAATTTCAGATGACTTATATGGTAAGGATGTAAATTAAAAATCGGTTCATTACATTTTTCTGTTCATTAATGGTGAGTTGATTATGTAGCTGTCAATATTTATAAAGTCATTTGTAAATGATTGTGACAAGGGTTTTAATTTGTCGACCGGGAGAAGATTTTGAGATGGTCGTTTTCTTTCGAAAACTTCTTGGACGAAGAATTCACGAAATTGATAGATTTCTTGGCTTATATTGTCATAAAGCTCATTGTTGTCAACATCCTTAATTCGTTTTAAAATAAAAGTTGCCTTGCGCAGTGACTCTTCTGAAACTTCTGATAGGTCAATTTCATTATCGTCCATGACAATAAAGACGGTTTGCTTATCCTTTAGCTCTATTTCAATTGGTTTATATCGTTTACCTTTAAACTCAAGTTTTAGATTGTTGGGCTTTAAAGTCTTTTCCATGACATCACGATTAAATTTGATATAGAAACCATTTTCGTGAGTAGATGAAAAAATTTTACTGTAAGTAAATATCTCGTCGCTTTTTAATTTAAATCTATTATTGAAGGTTATGTAATTGAGAAACATTTTACCCTTGATTTTACGATACTCTAATGTGGTATTAAAAAGTGGATTACGGTCGTTGTCATCGTAAAGGCTATACTCAAACCCAATAATGGAATAATCTAAAAGAGAAATGGCAATCTTACCTTTAGCAAAATGCCCGGTCGCAGTTCTACCCCTACTTTGTTTGCCGTAATGATTACCTGTAGGACTTTCTAGATTTGAAATAGCTATTTCAATTATGGGTTCATCATTGAAAACATAGGTTTTGTTTTTTTGAAATAAGTGATTGTCCAAAAACTCGTATTTCATTCTATAGACATAGGAAAAAGACCTCGTATTGTATATTCTCACAGGATTGTGCGCATTTAAAAGCATAAGCTCGTTTCCGCCGTAAGGCAGAACATCTGCATCCTGAAGGAATTTGACATTGTCGTCATAGCGCATTTTTTTTAAAGTATCGGTTGGAAAATTGAGGTTCTCCTTAAAAAAATAGAGCGCACTTTGATTTTTTAAATCGGTTAATTTATTGGTAAAAATACCGGCATCAAATTGCTCAATAATGGCTTCATTAAGATTGTAA
>JBCCOJ010000281.1:0-4077 GCA_039025415.1 Bacteroidota bacterium
TAGATGACTTTACAAAAATTTAACACGTTTTGGGTAAAAACCACAGTTTTATTGAGGTTTTTATGCAATCTACTCTGAATCAATATTTGTAATATAGCGAAGTATTCCCCTCCCCACTTTATCTTACAAATTGCAACTGAATTCGACTCTTGAAATCAATATTGATTTCAAGACTTGACTACTATTGTGCATGTTTGGACTAATAAGAAGACAAGGGATTTTAATTTAAAACCAACTAAACATTTAATCATGAAAGAATTTAGAGAAAAACTTGGACTAATCGTTATTATTATTTCGGTAATCATATTGGGTCTCGTAGGCGCAATAATCATTTGGAAGGATAGTAGTAAAGCGCAGTTTGTTTATACTTCTCTGCTGCCTATGGTAGGAACATGGGTTGGAGTTGTACTAGCTTTTTATTTTGGAAAAGAAAACTACGAAGCAGCAAGTAAGGGATTGGAAAATATTATAAACAAACTTACCCCTGATGTTTTAGATGATATTCCTGTCAGTCAGATAATGATTTCTAGAAAAACAATGGTTGCCAAAAAATGGGATGATATAAGAAATAAAACAGTTAAGGAAACCCAGGACTTCTTATTGGAAAATGAAAAAACAAGATTACCGCTACTAGATAATGAAGGAAGGGTAATCTACATCGTTCATAGCTCTCTAATGTCAAAGCCCAAAAAAAATGAAAATGATGAGGTCGAAGTTATGGACACTAGTAAGACAATGGAAGAATTTATCTCGGATAACAAAGAAATAGTGGGGAAAATACATTGGGTAAAAGAAAATGATATCATCGAGAATGTTCAAAAAATAATGAAGGATGATACTAATTGTAAAGACGTATTTGTGGAGAATGAAAGTGACCAATTGGTTGGTTGGGTGACGGATACTTTGATTCTAAGATTTATTGGAGCGAAAAAAAACTGATGATAAAAACGATAAAGCCTAAATATGGATATTCTTAAAATTACCGGAATCGAACCACCAGAGTTTATCAAAAAACTAAATTTGGAGAAACTAACCTCTAACGATCTCCTCGGAAATCCCACCGCACTTAAAGAAGAGCTCTCATACAAGTTGCCACCATTGATTCCCATTGAACTGGATGATAGTAAATTAAAGTTAAAAAGCAGCGCAAATAGCAATCACAGCACTCAACTCTTTAATGAAGAAAAGGATAAAGATAAGGACGGTATTCTAGGTAAAAATGGTGAAAAAAATACGGTATTGCCTTTCAATATGGATACTCCAATGCTGAAACACACATTGGCTTTTAATGTTACACTTGGTGCCACAATAAACACAGGGAATCTAGAGTTTGGGGTCGAGAGTGGTGGCAGCCTTAAAACCATCGCATATCTCAAGCATGGAAAAGAAGAAAAAGTTAAAGATGCTTTGTTGGAAGATGTAAAAAAGATGCCTTTTGCCTATTTCATATCAAACGTTAAAAGGCTAAATGTAAACGAAGCAGTATCAATAGTAAGTGACGCCAGCTTAGGAATAACATTGAATTTTTCAATTTCGGATGTCGCTTCTGCTGGTCTTTCGGGTCTTGCAAAATACATGAGTAGTGAGGAAACCATTTGCTTGGAAATAAACTCTGGTGCCAGTGTAGCGATAAACTTTTCATTAAAAGGAGCTTTCAAACTTGTATTTGTCAAGCTATCAGGAAAAAAATACGATTTATATGTACAATCTGCAGTGTCCAGCACACTGAAAGGAGGCCTGAATCTAGGGTTGGAGATATCCTTAAACAATCCGGAAGTTTTGTCGGATTTGCTTGAGGATAAATTAGATTCAATCCTAGAACAGATTACCACTTTGGATTCCGAAGAATTGGATGATTTTGAAAAAAAGCTAAAAGAATTGTCAACCAAAGATCTAACGCTATTGGATTTAACTTCTGAAGAACAAAAAGTAGCGGACTTTCTAATTGAAAGGTTGGATATTGGTAATGAACTGGATAAACTCACAGCTTTAACTAATAAAATAGGTTCGTTAAGAGCGGAGTTGGGCAAAGCCTTTAAAATGGCGGCTGAAACCAAAATAAAAGCAGCCTTTGGGTATGAATATAGTCGAATAAGTACCGAGAAAACGTTATTGAGAGCGGAAATGGAAGAGCAGATGTTGAATTATACGCACAAGGACCTAGTTCTTTTCAATACGCTACCATTTATTGACCTTGCCACAAAACCAGGTAACTCGAATAAAATTAAGATTAAGGAATACTTCAAGGAAAGTAATCTAAAAATAAGACGGGAATGGGGAATTTCCATAGGTATAGGTAAGTATAGACTTGGAGGTTCGGATATTAAGGAATTGGAGTCAAAGCGTCAAAAAACGATTGAGAATAACAAGCTCTTGGAAAAAGTGGCTTATGATGGGTTTAGAAAATATAAAGAGTCCGGTGATTTAGGCGGTTTTGGCAATGACTACTGGGTAGGTTTCAACGTTAGTATGGGAGACTATAAAGAACCATTTAGTATAACAGCCGGAGATTTTGATTACGGATTTTCCTTTTTTCTGGAGCATAGGGAAAAAAGATTTCGCAAAAATGAAAAGACCAAATTGATGAAACTAATGGATATGGCACAGCTCTGGAATTGCATATCAAAGTCTGCTTTTACTGAACAAGTTGAAGAGCTGTGGGCTTTAATTGGAAATAAGTCAAAATCATCTTCAATAACGTTTTCCTATCATTTGAACATAAATCCAGATGTTTTTGATACTGTTAAGCAAATGCTTTTCAACATGATTCTAAATAGACCTGAACAGCATTTGTCACTTTTGTCCACAGCTTTTGGAAAGGCCACACCTTTTGATCCCAACTTTAAGCATAGGAAGGATTCACAACTAAGGGGAAATACTTATGGGGAACTATGGCAAACATATTTTAAAAATGAAGGGTTTGCTGGATCTCCCGCTGGGAATGATTTTAGGTACTATACGGATTTGGCTGAGTATTTTTTTAAAGATAAAGAAATAGGTTTGAGCAAAATGGAAGGAGCGTATGTTAATCAATTTGGTCAATCTGGTGCAGGGGATAATGTTTGGTTTGGTGGACTCATCCGGATTAATTCACCAGCGAGAAACGTAGTGAATTTTTCGAATGGTATCGAAGCGCTACTCGGCGGAATTCTGACCAATGACCCTAAATACAATAAGCTGATTAAGGGGGCATTCAATAACATGGAGGACTGTTGGAAAATGCAGTTTTGTATTAAAGCTATCGGCATATATTTTATTGACTTGGCCTCACTTAAGGGAATTCAAAACTTAGTAGAGTCTAAGTTAATAATAAACTACAAAGATTCGAGTGGTAATGATAGGGTCAAGCTTTTACAGAAAGGAGAAAAATGGAATTGAAAAAAGTTCCTGCTTGTTCACTCACTTATGGAAAACAAAAATGTTATATCTACCATAATTAAGAATCCGAATATTAAATGAAGGATATGAGAATTATCAAAGTAAAGTTGAATCGTTTGGTAAATTTTAACAGGAAGCGTGATATAGAAAAAGCAAAGAAGGTTCAAAAGCTGATTGAAGTGGTTATAAATAGCAACGAATTTAGAGAAAATGTAATTTCTGCTGACTTTAAAGATCGTCGCTTTAGAAAAGAAAATGGAACTATCTACGAAATTGTTGAAAACGGCAGTATTTTAAACTTAATTATAGGCGGTAATGAGCAGTATGACAATGATGATACGATTGATTTCGAATGGGATTTCCAGATAGTATTATATAGAAGCTTTACTGGAGAAATAGGCCACAGAAGCAAGGATACAATTTTTACTAAGAAGAAGAAATTTAGAAAGATGCCTTACAAAGACTTAGCTTCTCATTGGATACATGAATATATGCATGTAATTGGTTTTACACATGATTTTAAAAGAACAAAACGGAGAGCTTATTCAGTACCTTATTTAGTAGGTGAGATTGCTGGAGATATAATGAAATCAAACGATTATGATTTTTTGAACTAAGCTTAATTTTTAGAACCAAAAACTACTTATGCTTTTATCTAAAACCTTTTCAATAAATAAATATACGCAGCCTAAAAAACAA
>JBCCOJ010000282.1:0-4076 GCA_039025415.1 Bacteroidota bacterium
AACAAAAGCAAACATCACTACACGTAACTTTCCTGAAAGCGTACAAAGTATCAGAAAGAAATTAAAAATAAAGGAGGGCGGTGATATTTTTCTCTTCTTCACGACCAATTTGAAGAATCAAAAAATTGCTCTCAAATGTTCAAAAATGAATTGAGCATTCAATTATCTACCAATAGTAATTCCTGATAATTCCCAATATTCAAATACTCGACCCTTAAGTTCTCAAGATAATTGATGACCCTAGCCCGATTTTGGTAATCTTCTGACAAACAATTTTTAAAATCATCGTCATAAACACTCAAGACCAGATACCAGTCCCCTTCCCTACTTATATAAGAATTTTCGAATAGTGGGTCATTATCGTTACTACTTCGTTTGGCATCAATGAGAACTAGGGGTAAGTTAATGACATTAGTCGTTTTTTCGGCCTCATTGTAGGTTAGATAATACGTTTTACCGCCGATTACGAACGGTGTATTCATGCCTACATTCAGATGATTCAGCCTAAATTTGGCGTTGATATAGTCGTAAAAATGATAAGCATCCTTGGGGTCTTCAAAAATAAATGAGGTCTCGCGAGGTAGTTTACGCTTAAACTTTTTGGCAACCATTATTTTGTGGGTGGAAATATTCGGGGCAACTTTTACAGGGATGCATGATATTGAAGTAAGCATTACAAGACTTGCCAAAATAATGTAGCTATGTCGCATGTTTGAAATTTTCAAACTAGCATCAATAATTGTACCGTATCAACGTTTTTTAGTTTTATAATAAGCTTTTAATACACTTTTTCTACCAACTGTTTTTGTGATGATATCCTTCTCCAAATCCCAACCTCTTGCTGGGGAATATTCCCGGCCGTACCAAATAATTTGAAGATGCAAATCGTTCCATAATTCCTTAGGGAAGAGTCGTTTTGCATCTCTTTCGGTTTGAACGACGTTTTTGCCAGTGGTTAAATTCCAACGATACATCAATCGATGAATATGGGTGTCTACCGGAAATGCAGGGATACCAAAAGCTTGAGACATTACAACAGCGGCTGTTTTATGACCAACCGCAGGAAGGGCTTCAAGTTCTTCATAACTTTGAGGAACTTGGCCATTGTGCTTTTCTAAGATGATTTGCGACAGTCCATGAATGCCTTTACTCTTCATTGGAGACAAGCCAACTGGTTTAATAATATCACGTATCTCATCAACAGAAAGCTTTACCATATCGTACGGATTATCAGCCTTAGCAAACAATAGTGGTGTAATCTTATTAACCCTAACGTCTGTACTTTGAGCGGACATCAACACGGCAATTAGCAAGGTATATGGGTCTTTATGGTCTAAAGGAATTGGAATGCTTGGATAAAGCTCCTTTAACGTATTAATAACAAATTCAACCTTTTCTTGCTTGTTCATTAGCAGTAACTTTAAGCCCCACCCAAAATTCCAAGAATTTTGACCTCCCCAGAAGGGAGGTAAGATGTTAATTTAACATCAAAATGGGAATAATATGAATCTTTAATTAAATATAAAAATAATCATTATGACAGATTTAAAACCGGGCGACAAAGCACCGGAATTTTCAGCAAAGGATGAACAAGGCAACACCCGTTCATTATCAGATTATAAGGGTAAAAAACTTGTGGTTTTTTTCTATCCTAAAGCCAGTACCCCAGGCTGTACGGCAGAAGCCTGTAACCTAAATGATAATTTTGATAGATTTCAATCACAAGGTTTTGAAATATTAGGGGTTAGTGCAGATAGCCAGAAAAAACAGTCCAATTTTAAAAATAAATACGATTTCAAATACCCCTTATTGGCGGATGAAGATAAAGCGGTCATTAATGCTTTCGGTGTTTGGGGACCAAAAAAGTTCATGGGTAAGGAATACGACGGCATCCATAGAACTACATTTATCATTGATGAGAATGGCGTGATTAAGGACGTTATTACCAAAGTAAAAACAAAAACCCATACCGACCAGATTTTGACAGAGTAGGGCCAGTTTTGTTATCTTTCAGGTTTTGAAAGACTAACAAAACTAAATATGGCGCTATTAATCAAAAATATCAATCAACTGTTACAGGTTAGGGAAACTAACGTAACGATAGTCAAGGGAAGTGATATGAAATCGCTTCCCTTTATTGAAAATGCCTACCTTATCATTGATGACGATACCATTGTTGAATTTGGTAAAATGGACGATTTTGAGGAATTAGATGCCGATAAAATCATTGATGCTTCTGGTAAAATTGTCATGCCTGCCTGGTGCGATTCGCATACGCATTTAGTTTATGCAGGCGATAGAACCAAAGAGTTTGTTGATCGAATAAACGGACTAAGTTATGAGGAAATTGCAGCGCGGGGTGGTGGTATTCTTAATTCTGCTGAAACTTTAAGGAATACTTCAGAAGAGGATTTATATCAGCAATCTGCCAAGCGCCTAACGGAAATTATAAAACTTGGTACCGGTGCGGTGGAAATCAAATCGGGCTATGGTTTGAATGTCGATGCAGAATTGAAAATGTTACGGGTCATCAAACGTTTAAAAAAGGATTTTCCGGTAAGAATTAAATGCACACTTCTAGCGGCGCATGCCATCCCAAAAGGATTTAAAGACAATAAACAAGGGTTTATTGATTTGGTCATCAATCAACTTATTCCAAAAGTTTCAGAATTAAGCTTAGCAGACTATATTGACATCTTCTGTGAAAAAGGCTATTTTGATTTAGAGGATACCGAAAAAATCCTCAAAGCCGCAAAAGTGAATAATCTAACTCCTAAAATTCACGTCAATCAATTCAACGCTTTTGGTGGGGTTGCACTAGGTGTAAAATATAATGCGCTCTCAGTAGATCATTTGGAAATTTTAGAAGATGAAGATATCAACGCATTAAAGGATTCAGATACCATGCCGGTAGGTTTACCGTTATGCTCCTATTTTTTAGGAATACCCTACACACCAGTACGACGACTTTTAAATGCTCAATTACCTTTTGCCCTTGCTACTGATTATAATCCGGGATCATCCCCTAGCGGAAATATGAATCAGGTTGTTAGCTCAGCCTGCATAAAAATGAAGTTGACCCCAGAAGAGGCAATAAATGCGGCAACAATTAATGGTGCTTATGCCATGGGGATTTCCAATCAATACGGAAGTATATGTCGCGGTAAAAAGGCAAACTTGATAATCACAAAGCCTATTAACCATTATTATCAGCTACCTTACGCCTTTGGTGACAATTTAATTGACCAAGTCTATATAAATGGGCAAGCGTTTTCCAAATCCAGGTGATAGTATTAAACAGGACGACCCGAAAGCTGATGCTTTCGGGTCGTATTATTTTTAAGAGGTTTGCTATTATCTCAATGTAAACTCTGAGGTAGAAACCATCTGATTTTTGTTAAAAACATTCACGATATATCGACCTTCTTCAAATTTATCATCTGGCGCGACAAACTCACAAATATTCAAGTTTTTATTCTCATAATTGAATTTACTGATCAAGCTGTAGTTAAGAACCTGCTCATCAAATTCAACTTGTTCATTTGCACCTAAAACATTATTGTTCGGATCTAAAACTTGAACATAAAGCTCTTTATCGCCTGCGCCAACAAGAGTGTTTTTGGCGATTGTAAAACAAATTCTAATTTTATCACTTCGTCTTGCTCTTTCGGTTGGGATTAATTTACCCGAATTTCGCTCAATTACTCCAAAACCTTTTAAATCAACAGTCTGCAATACTGCGGCGTTTTCTACAACTTCCGCCAACTGATTATTTTGAACCAGTAACGAATCGCTAAACATATTTCTCTCAGCAAGTTGTAAATTGGTACTATCTAAAGAGGTTGCCAAGAGTGAATTTTCAACCTTCAGCTTCTCATTCTCAGTAAGCAAATCCTTCATTTCCTTTTGAAGAGAAAGATATTTCTTCTTATAGTTCCAAAGGCTGTTTACAGAGTTCTGTGAAACTTTCAGACTATCCATTAGCCCTGTAATTCGATTTCTAGCATCAACTAAATCTTGATTGACTTTTTCATTTTCGTCAATTGCAACATCATAGCGCTTGGCCATTTCATCCA
>JBCCOJ010000283.1:0-4067 GCA_039025415.1 Bacteroidota bacterium
CATTCACACCTTCGATACTGCAAACTTATGAAACAAGATTTGGGAGTTGAATTTCAAGCCCGTATTTGTAAATTAAAAAATCATCCAAATCAGTTTTATCTTCAGTATTCCGAATGTAAAGAATATCATCTTCCGACAATTTCGGAATTGTCAATTTTTCGATAAAATTTTTCTGATAACATGGGTAGCCGCCTGCAATCGAAACGCTTGTTTTAGAAACGTAGTAGTGCATCACGTAGGAATTGAGGATTTTCTGAACAACATCAATATTTTCTTCTAAAGATAAAAGATTAACAAAATCTGAAAATAAATCAACTGGTTTGTTTTTGCCCCTGTTGAAATAAATGCCATATCCATTCGTAAAAAAAGCATCTTCTTCATCAACCAATAAAAAACGTGGAAATTGACTAAATGTAGGGTTTAATATCTTTTTTCCTCTTTTTGTCAATCCTTGAGTACGTCCCCAAACATAAAAAGGAGAGAAAATAACCTTTCCTTTATCTCTGCTTTCTAATACTTCTCTTTCGCTTAATAAATATTTATAGCACTCTGGATATTTTTCTTGAAATACAGACTCTGGAATTGGTTCTGCGTTTCCAGATTTGACCATATATGGAAAAATTATTCTTCTCGTATTGTAGGGTACATCTTCTTGGGATTTAAAATCTGATATTTTGTAAACAGATTTTGTAACCTCCTTTTCAATTTTATACTCACCGTTCTCTGTTGATTTGGTAAAATAATCTCCGCAGGATTCACTACCGTCAACGAAAAAAACGGTATCTTTCAAAGTGGCAATTCCAACACAAATATCAAATAGTTCCTTTATTGGTGTTCCGATTGATTCAATGATTTTGATGTTCTTCTGCTCCTTTGTCTTTAGCAATCTCCATTTCTTTATATTGAGGTCTTTTAAGCTATTAGGTGAGCCGTTTGCATTCTCAATAAATTGAATTGGGGTATCATCATTCTTTATTCGGTCATATAGAATTGAGCTATTTTCTTTTTTGTTGAGAAATGTGATTGCTGTATAAGTTTGAGCATCAAAAACTTTTTTATGACTAAAATCTACTATTCGACTGACACATTTATTTTTAGCAAAAAATGCTCTTAAATTTTTACCTGCCAATGATGTAAAATAATTGTTTGGAGTGATATAGCCCAATCGTCCGTTTTCATTAAGTAATTGATATCCCAATTCAAAGAAAGCAAAATACAGATTGAAAGTACCACTTTGAATTGTCGTCCATTCTCTTAAAAGATATGCTCTATTTTCATCAGATAAGTCTTGATACTTCACATAAGGAGGATTCCCAACTATTACATCGTATTTTTTATTCCAATCGTTTCTCAAACTATCTTGATTGACCAAATTAAAGTCATTTTCATCAAGGTATTCACCGTTTTCTAAAGCAAGGATTGATAGCAATATTTTTGCTCTTTTAATATTATAAGCTAATATGTCACTTCCAAATAAATTTTCTTGAACTGTCTTTTTTATAGGTTTACCGAATTTCTTTGAGAAGTATTCAGCAAGTCCAATAAGGAAAACGCCTGTTCCGCATGATGGGTCTAAACATGTATCTGTTTCTTTAAGATTAGCTTCTTTTATGATAAAATCAACAACAAAATTAGGAGTAAAGAAAGCACCATTCAATTTTCTATCATTCTTCGGAATAAGTAGTTCCAGATAATTCTCTAAGTCTTTTAATGTTTTGATATTCAGCTCTTTAAAGTCAAAAGTAGGTATTAAATCTCCAATAACGAAAGGGGCTAAAATTGATGATTCTTCAGCATTTAGATTATTTGATATGATATACTGCTGAATCAAGTGTTTTTCGACTTGTTCAATAGAGTTTTTGGCAGTTATCTCTTTTAGTATTTTTTTATTTACCATTTTGAATTGTTGACTTTAAGCAACAAATTTAGCTTTTCTTTCTTACTTATCCAAATGGATTGATTTGCTGTTTTTTCTTTTTTTCTGATTGCCGAAAATAACGCCCTAACCTTTGTCCATCCATATAACGACATGACTACTTATTGTTGAAAAAATCCATGCAAGAACAACTCTAAAACGCTCACATACCACCTTGTCATCAGTTCCTAGCTGCCGCCTTGGTTTCTTCCAAATGACCACTAATTTTCTGCTTGGCATAATGCATCGCAAAAAACATTTCCCTGCCTATCTCTCTACATTTCTCTTGATAAGTGGTGGATTCCGAAGGCGTATTATCCGAATGTTTCGGGTCTTTGTAAGGAATAGCAAATCGAGCGTCTGCACCGGGCACCAAAGGGCAAGCAGCATCTGCTTCCGAGCAAACCATAATGGCCGCAAAATCTGCCTGCGGATTAGTAGTATGGCTGTATTTTTTGGAGAATAATAGCATGGAGGGATAATTTCTGCCCATCTTAGCAGCGTAATTAGGGTTTTCGGCACTAGTTAATGGGGAGATTTTAAACCCAACGCTGCTTAATGCTTTTACCGCTCTGGGATTGAAGGCCGTTGCTTCGGTTCCTCCCGAGAAGGTTGCTAACTTCTCTACGCCATAATAAACCGCAGCTGTTTTTAAAAACAATTGTCCGATATGACTTCTTCTTGAATTGTGGGTGCAAATAACCGTTAGATTTACGGGTTCCTTAGCTATGCTTTTTTCGGCAATATAATCCCCAATTTCTTTTAACTGCACTTTGCGCTGTTCGGAAATTTGGTCGAATTCGCCCGCTAAAGTAGCACAATAACGATTTAATTTTTTGTACATCTTTGTCTTTGCCTTTGGTTTGAAGTTTAGAAATAAGCCGCCAATAAATAAGAGTAGGGTAATTCTTAATAAGTTCATTTTACCTAGTTTTATTATAAGGAAAGCGATAAAAATAAATGTTCAATTCGTCGAATCATTGGGTGAATAAACGCTTCATTTTAAGTGTTTTATCCAATGATTCGACTCGAAAATTGGACATTTATTTTTATCAAACTACTAAAGAATAAATTTGAACAGCTTAGCAACATCCGCTATTAGGAGAACAGCTAGGGCTATTTGCAATTGCCAATTCATGTACTTCAACTTTTGGCTTTTGCGTAGGCATTCCACATTTATCTCTAGCCAAGCAATCTGTTTGCTTTGTTTCTAAGACAAAATGCCGACCATCAAAGGATAGCCCATATTTGCCTATTGTATCCGATTGGTATTCGACTTCAATCGATAAGTTTTCAATACCAAGTACACGTTCTGATAATTCAACAATGTTTAATAGTTTTTGGGCACTTAGGCGGTGGTCATGGTCATCGGCATACCACAATTGAAAATTAATGACTTTTTCTTCTCGGACTTTTCCGCCACAGTCAATAAATTTTTTGTCAATAATCCCTACTTCCGTTACATGGAAATGCTTAGGAACAAATTCACCATTTGGCAACTGAAAACTAACAGCTTCTAAAGTTTGTAATTTACTTTTTAAATCGTTTAATGTCATTTTGAATATTTTTATATTGCAATATTAGAATACAATGTGTCAAAAAAATATTTTCCCAAATGAATGCTAGCAGCATTCCTTATTAACGAGCAATGTTTGGGAAATAGCTTCAATGGTATCTTTCACCTGTTGCCACGCCTCGTCATTAATACAGTAACAAATATTTTTGCCAGCAATGGTCCCCTTAATCAATCCAACTCGTTTTAATTCGGATAAGTGCCTGGAAATAGTAGGCTGTGCTAAAGGCAATTCCTCTACCAAGTCATTGCAAATACAGTTAGGAGATGCCGCCAAATGCTCCATAATAGACAACCTAGCGGGATGCCCTAATACCTTTAGCATATCGGCCATTTCGACAATTCTTTCCGTAAATCCTGTGGTTTTTGTTACTCCCATATTGCAATATTAGAATATATTATACAGAAGTACAAATTTTTTTTACTTGACCTTGAAAGAATTTATAAATAATCTAAGAGTTACACTACTATACATTTTAAAAAAGGAGTTGATTTTTTCGTTCTAAAAGGCTTATTAAAAAGCCCACAAAAGAAATCAAGTCTCTAAATTTATTATTAAGGTAATCTAATCCTTTAGCA
>JBCCOJ010000284.1:0-4045 GCA_039025415.1 Bacteroidota bacterium
GGCATTTTGATGGTACTAATATTTCAATCTTATCTGCGGCCGTTGCAGACTATCGACCAAAAAAAATATCACAACAAAAAATAAAAAAGAATTCTGAAACGTTTAATCTTGAGTTGGAAAAGACAAGAGATATATTAAAATCTCTAGGAGATATAAAAACCAATCAGTTTTTAGTGGGGTTTGCCCTAGAAACCAATAATGAAATTGAGAATGCCGTTAAAAAACTGAAATCTAAAAATTTGGATATGATTGTCTTAAATTCCCTGAAGGATAAAGGCGCAGGTTTTGGTGGTTCAACAAATAAAGTTACATTTATAACAAAGGAAGAAAAGAACGTAGAATTTCCTTTAAAATCAAAAGCAGAAGTGGCTCAAGACCTAATGCAGTTTATAATAACCCAAATAGATGCCTAAGTTTATTTTATATGTAATAGCCGTTTTGCCTTTTCTTGCAGGTTCTCAAGAGCTTAACTGTAACGTGGTGGTAAACGCCCAACAAACAGGTAATGAAAACGTACAGGTCTTTAAAACTCTCGAACGACAGTTAACCGAATTCGTAAATACCACTGAATGGACAGATAAAGACTACGGTCCTCAAGAGCGAATTGATTGCAGTATGTTCATAACCATAAATAACTATGATCAGGATGCATTTCAGGCTAGTATTCAAGTGCAGGCCTCAAGACCGGTTTTTGGTTCTACGTATATGACGCCAACATATAATTTCAACGATCAAGATTTTAATTTTCGCTACTTGGAGTTTCAGAATATGGTTTATAATCCTAATCAATTTGAATCAAATTTGATTTCGGTCATCACATTTCATATTTACATGATTTTAGGGATGGATGCTGATACTTTTGCGCCAAATGGTGGTGACGATTACTTCAAACAAGCGCAGAATATCATGAATTACTCCCAGCAACAAAACTCCTCTGGTTGGAAACTTGAAGACGGGCAGCAAACGCGTTTTTTCTTGATTGATAATCTAATGGTCCCGACGTTTAAGGAGTTTAGAACCGTTATGTATGATTACCACAGAAACGGTCTTGACCAAATGCATGAAGACACTAAATTAGCCAAGGAGAATATTGTTAAAAGTATTCAAGAGTTAAAAAAAATGAATAGCCGACGACCTAACTCATTCATTCTTAGAGTATTTTTTGATGCCAAAGCCGATGAAATTGCCGATATTTTTAGTGATGGGCCAAAAGTAAATGTAGCAGAATTAAAAGAAACCTTAACTCGAATTGCGCCTACTCGAAGTTCGCAATGGCGAAGTATAAGCTATTGAAACTGGCCAAATCAATTTGATTCATTTACTTTCCGTGAAGTGATGTTCTATTTAGAGTTTAGCTATGCGCTTTGCAGGAAGCATGGAACTTGAAAACTAGCTGAGAATGAAGTGAATCTTATAAAAAGTTCGTCATAAAATTCATTTTTTACAATATCAAAAATCCCTAAGAAATATAGATTTGCTTACCAACCTTTCCATACAGAATTACGCTTTAATAGATGACTTATCAGTTGGGTTCAGCAACGGCTTATCAATAATTACAGGCGAAACTGGAGCGGGTAAGTCAATTTTGTTGGGCGGTCTTTCCTTGGTAATGGGAAAAAGGGCAGATTTGAGTAGTGTTAAAGACTCAACTAAAAAATGCATAATTGAGGCAACCTTCGACATTACAAAATACCAATTAAAGGGTTTTTTCAAATCTAAGGATTTGGATTATGAACCATTGACCATAATTAGACGTGAAATTCTGCCATCTGGAAAATCCCGAGCATTTGTAAACGATTCTCCAGTAAATTTAGACAGTCTGCAGTCCTTGTCTCTGAGACTTTTAGATATTCATTCCCAGCACCAAACCCTGCAGCTCACCAACGACGATTTTCAATTCAAGGTCATAGATGCTTTGGCACAAAATACCAAACTGTTGGATTACTATGCCGAAGAGCTAAAGAAATACAGAAAACTCGAAAAAACCTTAAAGGACCTAGAATTTCAAAAAGCCGAGGATTTAAAAGAACTCGATTACAATAACTTTCTTTATAAAGAGTTGGAAGACGCAAATTTAGTGTCTGGAGAACTCAAGGAATTGGAGGATGAATATGAAACCTTAAACAATGTTGAGGATATTCAGGAAAAATTAAGTGCCACCCACCAGCTCTTGAGCAACGAGGAAATTGGCATCATAAAGAATCTCACAGAAATTAAAGCTGCTATTTTAAAAATTTCAGGTTATTCTATCAAATACCGAGAGATGTATCAAAGAATAGATAGCAGTCTTATTGAAATAGATGATATTTTTTCAGAAATAGAATCACTTCAGGGCGATTTAGAGGTCAATCCAGAGCGATTGAATCAAGTTAGCTTGAAATTACAAGTTTTAAATAGTTTATTCCAAAAACATAATGTTTCAGAAATTCAGGAGCTTATCTCAATTAAAGAAGCCTTAAGTACAAAAATCCAAATAACAGAAAATTTGGATGAACGTATTTTGAACTTAAAAGAACAACTTGAAATTTCAAAAAGGGCCTTAGATGACTTGGCGTTTTCCCTGCGAGAAAAACGACTGCAAACAATTCCAAATCTCACCAATCAACTTAAAGATATTTTAGTTGTTTTGGGAATGCCAAATGCAAAATTTAAGATTGAATTAAAGCCTTCTGAATCCTATCTACCAAATGGAAAAGACGCTTTGGATTTTATGTTTTCTGCCAATAAAGGAGGTAACTTCAATGAATTGAAAAAGGCGGCCTCGGGCGGTGAGCTTTCAAGGATTATGCTCGCCATTAAATCAATTTTAACCAAATATACTCAGCTCCCAACCATAATGTTTGACGAAATTGATACCGGGGTTTCGGGCGAAATCTCCAACAAGATGGCAATGATAATGCAAGAAATGAGCAAGAAAATGCAAGTGTTTTCAATAACACATTTACCACAAATTGCAGCCAAGGGCGATACCCACTTTAAGGTTTACAAGCAAGAAGTTGATAACGTTACCCAAAGTCAAATCAAAAAATTGTCTCACGAAGAAAGAATAGTTGAAATTGCACAAATGCTTGGTGGTTCAAATATTTCAACCTCTGCTGTTGCACATGCCAAAGAGTTATTGAATTAGATGCACATTACTTCAAAGTTTTCTTAAATTTGGACATTATATTACCTGACATTTATCAATATTTCTATGAAATAATAGGTATAATAAAATAAAACTAACCATAAATATGTACAATTTACTCAAAGGAAAAAAGGGAATTATATTCGGAGCCCTAGACGAAAATTCTATTGCTTGGAAGACAGCTGAACGCGTTCATGAAGAGGGCGGAACGTTCGTCTTGACCAATGCACCAATAGCAATGCGCATGGGTCAGATAAACGAATTGGCCGAAAACACAGGTTCTGAGATAGTTCCAGCTGATGCGACTTCAATTGAGGATTTGGAAAACCTCGTGTCCAAATCTATGGAAATTCTTGGTGGTAAATTAGATTTTGTTTTGCATTCCATTGGCATGTCTATAAATGTAAGAAAGGGTAGGCCCTACACTGACCAAAAATACGATTGGACCCAAAAGGGTACGGATGTTTCGGCAATGTCTTTTCACAAAACCATGCAAACACTTTATAAAGCTGATGCCATGAATGAGTGGGGAAGCATAGTTGCCTTAACCTATATGGCGGCTCAGCGTGTATTTCCAGATTATAATGATATGGCAGATAACAAGGCCTATTTGGAAAGTATTGCCAGAAGTTTTGGATATTTTTTCGGTAGGGACAAAAGGGTACGGGTCAATACTATTTCACAATCGCCCACCCCAACAACTGCTGGCCAAGGCGTCAAGGGATTTGATGGTTTTATTTCGTACGCAGAAAAAATGTCTCCACTTGGTAACGCAACAGCACTAGACTGTGCAAACTACACCGTAACGCTTTTTAGTGATTTGACTAAAAGAGTGACGTTACAGAATCTTTATAATGACGGTGGCTTTAGTAATATGGGAGTAAGTGATGCGGTTATGGAGGCTTTTAGTAAGGAATA
>JBCCOJ010000285.1:0-4041 GCA_039025415.1 Bacteroidota bacterium
CAAATACAATTGTATTGACCAGGTTCGTAACGGCTGCAAAATTCTCCAGTTCCCGGAGCCTCAGTTCCTTTTTGTCGAGTTATTCTATATTGCTCCGGCGTTAATTGTTTCCGCCATTCAGCCTCAGTTTTTTCTACTCGCCTGTCTGGGTCATGATTGCCTTTACCAGTATAAAGTATTACATCTCTCCATTTAATCATAGCCATTTTTTTTGTTTATAGTCGGAAAAAAGCTTTGGAAATTACGCTATTTTACCCCCAATAGTTATATAACCGAAGTTAAGGATAACATTTATCAAATAATTTCAATACTGCACTTTTAAGAGTAATTTAAGATGACATAATCAACGCCAAAATGGACTAGATGTTTAAAACAAATATTTTCTTTAATCATTTTATAAAGCTTTGAAAATGTTTCTATTTAAACTAAATTTTCAGTTTATTTGAAAAATAATATGAAATAACAACAACGCTAATAATTATTGGCGATGCATAGGTAGAATAGTTATTACTGCTTTATTTAACTTCTGGAAGAGATTAAACTTTAATTGATGAAACTCCAAATTGTAACACTTTCTTTGATTTTGGTTGGATCTTGCGCGACTCAAAGCAACAAGGAAAAAGTAGCCGCGATTAAAAAAAACATTGTTTTTGAGGATGTTGAGGTTATTAAAAAATATGCTTCTACTATTACTTCCGAAGAACTTAAAGGCCACGTTTATAATTTTACCTCAGATAAATATTATGGTCGAATGACCGGCACCGATGGCCATGATGCTGCATGTGAATTTCTTAGGGATTATTATATTAATCAGGAAATTGCTTCCCCACCAAAGGAAAGTGATTATTTCCAGGAAATTCCCAAGTCTTTTTTTAAAAGGGGCATCAATGATTCCCAAAATGTAGTCGCTTATATAAAGGGGAGTGAAAAGCCAGAGGAAGTTTTGGTAATTTCTGGGCATTCAGACCATGAAGGCGTTGTTGATAATCGAATCTATTACGGTGCAGATGATAATGGTTCGGGTACCTGTGCAATTATGGAGATTGCCCAAGCTTTTAAAAGGGCCACTTTAGACGGTCATAGACCAAAAAGAAGTATCGTTTTTCTGCATGCTACTGGTGAGGAAATTGGACTTTTTGGGTCAAGGTATTATACTGAAAACCCACTGTTCCCAATTGAAAATACTGTTGCCAATCTAAATATCGATATGGTAGGTCGTATAGATGAAAGACACAAGGAAAATCCAAATTACATCTATATAATAGGCTCAGATAAGTTAAGTACAGAACTGCATTTTGTTTCTGAAGCTGCGAGAAATACGTTTTCTGATTTAGAACTGGACTATAAATACAATACCGATAGCGACCCCAATCGATATTTTTACAGGTCAGACCATTATAATTTTGCCTTAAAAGGAGTCCCGTCCATTTTCTATTTTAATGGTGAGCATGAAGACTATACCAAACCGACTGACACTCCCGATAAATTAGATTACTCCCTTCTTGAAAAACGCGCGAAACTAATATTTAGTACGGCTTGGTATATAGCCAACGCCGACAATAAAATTCAAGTAGACAAAGAACTTTAAGCTAATAATTTTAGATTAACTTCGTAACTCAGGAAAAACCCTTCGATTAAATACAAAGCTTACTTGACCTTTTTTTCAATATGAAAGTTTACTCTCTATTAGTTTGCGCATTGCTAATTCTATCATGCGGCTCTTCAAATAACAAATCTGAAACGGCTAAGGCCAAAGTGGCAGCTAACCCCGTCAATTATGCAAATACAATTACTCAAGACGAATTAAGGGAGATGCTCTACACCTATGCCTCCGATGAGTTTGAAGGACGTGAAACCGGTGAGCCAGGCCAAAAAATGGCGGCTAATTATTTAAAGGAACAGTATTTAGAAATGGGAATCCCCTCTCCTATTTCAGAAGAAAATTATTTTCAACCAGTCGCCTTAGAGAAACAAAAAATAGCAGATGTTGAATTGACATTGAATAATGATAAACTAACAAGTTTTGACGATTTTCTGGTTCTTGGTAACCCTCAGAGTCAAATGTTTGAAATCGCTGAAATTGTTTATGTTGGTTTCGGAATTGATGCTGAAAATTACTCAGATTATAAGAATATCAATGTAAAAGATAAAATTGTATTGGTAAAAGCCGGCGAACCCAAAGACGCAAATGGCAATTTTATTACATCTGGCACGAAAACAGATACCGATTGGAGCAGTGGCCGAGCATCGATAAGGTCTAAACGTGACGCAGCTCTTAAAAATGGTGCAAAGGCGATTCTTCATTATAGTGAAGATTTATTATCAGTGTATGGTCCATATTATCAAAAACTTGCTGCAAGCGGCAGAGTTGGCAGAATGGCCTTAAAAAGCAAAGAGACAGAAATAATCAATATTTTGGTTGGGGATAAATTTGTAGAATCATTTTTTCCTGAAATTAAGACTTCGGTAATTCATGAAAATATAAAAGTTGACCTAACTTCAAAAATAAATGCGCAAAGTGAAAAGGTAGACTCTGAAAATGTGGTTGCTTTTCTCAAGGGTACCGAAAAACCTAATGAGATTTTAGTGATTTCTGCACATCTTGATCATGAGGGCATAAAAAATGGAGAGGTTTATAATGGTGCTGATGATGATGGCTCTGGCACAGTGGCAGTGCTGGAAATTGCCGAGGCATTCAAAAAAGCGGCAAATGATGGGTATGCCCCTAAACGCTCAATTCTGTTTCTTCATGTCACTGGGGAAGAAAGAGGGCTATTAGGCTCAAGACACTATTCAGATAATGACCCGCTGTTCCCGCTTGAAAATACCGTAGCTAATTTAAATATTGATATGGTGGGGAGAACAGACCCAAAGCGTGATGGCGATAGAAATTATATTTACCTAATTGGCAGCGATAAGCTCAGCACCGAGCTACACAATATTTCTGAAGAGATAAATTCAAAATACACTAACATCACCCTAGATTACAAATACAACGATGACAATGATCCAAATCGGTTTTACTACAGATCTGACCATTACAACTTTGCCAAAAATAATATTCCAGTAATCTTCTATTTTAATGGCACTCACGATGATTATCATCAACCCAGCGATACACCCGACAAAATTGAGTACGATCTTTTGGAAAATAGAACTCGCCTAATTTTTCACACCGCCTGGGAATTAGCGAATAGGGATGAACGGATTGTTGTGGATAAAGCTAAAATTGTGAGCGCAGATTGAGGCAAAGCGCACAACCTTATCGAAATGAATAATTTAGGCCATCACTTAATAGACCGAAACAGCTTAAATTTTCATTCAACTTGATGAAAAAGCAACAAATAAAATGGCTTCGCGAATGGTACTTGAGTGGCGTTTACTCGCAAGGATTCGGGACTGAACTTGGAAAAAGCCAAAACAAAATTTGAAGCAAGCTTCATTTTGTTAAAAGATTTTGTCGTTTCACGAATGAGGATTCACTTCGCGCATCCTTATCAAGCTCCGCTTTGATAATAGAAAAAGCCAAAACGAAATTTGAAGCAAGCTTCATTTCGTTTTGGCTTTTTCTATTAATTCGTGAGCCCTGAAGGATTCGAACCTTCGACCGCCTCCTTAGAAGGGAGGTGCTCTATCCAGCTGAGCTAAGAGCCCAAAAAAGGTCAAATCAATTAAAGTGACTGTGACCTTTCTTTTTGTCGGGGTGGCAGGATTCGAACCTGCGACCTCCGCGTCCCAAACGCGGCGCGATAACCGGGCTACGCTACACCCCGAATTGATTATCCTTACTCGTTATCTCTAACGGGTTGCAAATATAAATTGTTTTTCTGCATTACAAAAGAAATATTTCAATAAAAATCAAACCGTCAAACATTGAATATTTTTCCTTATAAATCTTAATTTCACAGTTAATTTATTATAACCATAAGATTTATAAGGAAAAATATTCTATGTTTGACGGTTTGATTTTTATTGAAATATTTCTTTTGTAATGCAGAAAAACAATTTATATTTGCAACCCGTGAGAGATAACGAGTAAGG
>JBCCOJ010000286.1:0-4039 GCA_039025415.1 Bacteroidota bacterium
TATAATGCCTTCAAATTATGATGTTGCGGTAGAGACTTTCGTACCACCAATTGATTTACCATTAATGCACGAGGGTGAAGAGGTTAGAATACAATTTGATGGTTGGCCTGCGATTATATTCAGTGGTTGGCCAAATGTTTCCTACGGGACGTATGGCGGTAAAGTTGTAGCCATCGAAAACTTTATAAGTGATAATGGGAAATTTAGAATTCTCATTGCCCCAGACCCTGATGACCATCCTTGGCCAGACGCTGTAAATGTAGGTTCAGGTGCCCAAACCATTGCGCTTTTGGAGGATGTGCCGATTTGGTTTGAACTCTGGCGAAGATTGAACGGTTTCCCCCCAAATTCCTATCAGCCCGAAGATGGTAAAGGTTCAGGTGGGGACAAAAAAAAGTAATTTGAGAGCACGTTTAAACGCCGTTAACGTATTGCAAGATTTGTAGAATTTATCGACGTTTTAAAATTTCAGAATTGAGAATTGAATCAGCGAGGATTATAGTTTTTAAAAGAATTTAGAACGATTTTGTAGCCAAAGTAATATGCTTATAAACAAAACCTTACTCTCTATTAAAAAAGGTGTAAATACCACATCAATTAGGTTTACATTGGTAGCGATTTTAGTTTCAAGTTGGTCAATACCGGCGCAAGTTGCTACTACTGAAAACGATACGCTGATATTGAATTTTGATGAATATTTAGGGTACGTTAAAAAGTTTCATCCGGTGGCCAAGCAGGCCAATCTTGTCATACAGGTGGGTCAGGCCAATTTAATGAAGGCACGGGGTGGTTTTGACCCTAAAATTGAAGTGGACCATGACCGAAAGAAATTCAAGAATACCGAATATTACGATGAGCTAAACGCTGTTTTCAAAATCCCAACTTGGTACGGCATTGAATTAAAGGCAAATTTTGAGGATAACGAAGGGGTATTTTTAAATCCCGATATGAACGTACCCGACGATGGACTCTACAGCGCGGGTATTTCGGCATCCTTGGGCCAAGGACTCTTTATAAATCAACGAATGGCCGATTTGAGAAAAGCCAAGTTTTTTGAAGAGCAGACCGTGGCAGATAGGGAAATACTGATCAACCAAATCCTTTTTGACGCCTCTCTTTCCTATTTTAATTGGTTACAGGCCTACAATGAAGTCATCACCTTTGGTGTGTTTTTACGCAATGCCGAAATACGAGCCAATGGTGTGGATAGAAAGGTAGAAGCCGGTGACGAGGCACCAATTGACGCCACTGAGGCTCGAATTACCGTGAAAATCAGGTCGCTGGATTTAGAACAGGCAAAAGTTAGGCTTATGAAGGCGAGACTGGATTTATCTACCTTTTTGTGGTTGGGCAATAATCTACCGGTTGAGATTCAAGACAATGTTATCCCAGACATTGGTATAGAAACCACGGTAGATACCACTTTGGAGATTGAAGGTGTGCCGCTTACCGATTTTGTTCTTGAGAACCATCCCAAACTGCAATCGTTGAATTTTAAACGTGAAGGGCTTGAGGTTGACCGTAGATTAAAGGCCAACAAACTACTGCCGATAGTTGATGTGCGCTATAATTTTTTGACCGAGGCACCAGATATTGCGCGTTCTTTTAACACCAACACCTACAAGGGTGGCTTTAATATCGCTTTCCCCCTATTTTTAAGAAAAGAGCGCGGAGACCTTAGATTGGTAAAGTTCAAGTTACGGGACAATGCGTTTGAAATTGATAATGAGCGTATCAACATTCAAAACAAGATACTGGCGATCTATCGCGAGTTGGAGTCATTCGAGACCCAAAATTCTTTACAGGACGAAATTGTGACCGATTACAATACACTACTTTCAGCAGAAGAACGAAAATTCGGTTTGGGTGAGAGTTCAATCTTTTTGATAAACTCCCGTGAACGGTCATTGATCAACGCCCAATTAAAGGCGATTGAGTTACAGAATAAGTTCTTAAAGGCCAAGGCAAAATTGTTTAACAGTTTGGCGAGGGATTTGGATAATCTATAGACCGCAGCCTTTACCGGCATCTAGGACACACTAGACACCTCAATTGTAATTCTAAAACTGAAGTTGGGGTTTAAGGCGAGATTTAAAGTGCTTTACCTTTCATTTAAGGTTTTAGAATATTTGTGACTTTAATTCAAAACCTCAAACCTTGAATCTTGAATATAAACCTCACACCTCACCCCTCACTCCTCATGCCATATATTCCTGCCACTTTACCAATAGATATTTATCCTTTCCGTTTTTACTGAGGTCAAGAAAACCGAATTCGTAGACAAACAAATAAACGTCACCCTTGGTATTCTTCCAATAGTGGGTAAAAAAACGCGGATTAAAACCAAGTTTTAGAATTTCAGATTTGCGGATTGTGGTATACCCTGAAAGATTATATTTTTTTAAAATTTTTCTGTTGGTTCGCAATTGCTTATCAACCTCTAAATAAAATGTTTCGGTCTTTAGTCTATTTTCGTATTGTGCCACAGACCTACATTTTCTTGAACAATATTTCTTGTCAGTTCGACCTCTAAGTATTTCGCCACAAACGGCACAAGTTGATTGATTCATTTAAAAGCATATTATGCGCATAATATACGTTTTGAATTGCTGGGATTGATTAAACTTGGATTATGAGCGCCATAAAGTCGATAACCTTACATCATTTGATGATTAACGGGCAAAAAATGATTGGTATTAAATTTTTACCAGATAAGCTGATACAGCGTCTTATAAAGAGCTTGCCCAACCCTAAATGGAGCAAAAAGCACGATATGGCCGTCATACCAAATACCAAAAAAAATCAAGGTCTTATCTATACTACCTTTAGCGGTCTGGTTTGGATTAATTACAATCGATTTAGCCGTAATAAACCCATCAACCGCAATCAAGAGGTCATTGATGTGTCTTGGTTTAGGAACAGAGAACCGCTGAAGGATTTTCGGTTTTGTCCAGAGTCTTATCTCCTAAAGCTAGAGCTAAAACGTTATTCCCTTAGTACGGTTAAGACGTACGTTTATTTTTTTGAGAAATTCATCAATTATCACAAAAATAAACCGATTGACGGTTTGGACGAAGCCGACGTACGGCGTTTTCTTCAAACCCTCATTGCTGCAAACCGGTCAAACGCTTATATAAATCAAGCGGTCAATGCCATAAAGTTCTATTACGAAGTTGTTTTGGACATGCCGAACCGCTATTATGCCATTGAACGGCCTAGGAAGGAGCATAAACTCCCTAAAGTAATTTCCCGAGAGGAGGTTTTAAAGTTAATTGAGTGTACAAATAATATTAAGCATAAATGTATAGTTCAATTACTATATAGTGCTGGTCTTAGGCGAAGCGAAGTTATAAACCTTAAAGTTACTGATGTTGACAGTACTAGAATGCTAATTAATATAAGGCAAGGCAAGGGCAATAAAGACCGAAGCACAATACTTTCAAAGGTTTTATTGGTTAATCTTCGCGTTTATTACGAAAAGTATCGCCCCAAGTATTATTTGTTTGAAGGGCAAACAGGACATAAGTACAGTGGTGAGAGTGTATTGAAGGTTGTGAAAACCGCGTCAAGAAAGGCGAGACTTCCAGTGCAAATTACACCACACGTTTTAAGACACAGTTTTGCTACACATTTGCTCGAACAGGGTGTAGATTTGCGTCAAATTCAAATTATTTTAGGTCATCAATCTAGTAAAACCACTGAAATTTATACACACGTCTCAACAAAACTGATTAACAACATAATTAATCCATTAGATTTGTAGCACGGCCAAATAAGAAATAAACGTACCTTTACGTTTATACCATTGTTGGCGGTCATTGAAGAGCAACTTACGAATTCAAAGAAAAAATGACAGAATTTTTTGAAATAAGAAAATCACTTTTAACAATTTATCCTTTTACGGAAGAACATCTGAAAATATTTACAGACAAACTATCTTTAAAAGAGGTTAAAAAAAAGGGTTTTCTTTTAAGGCAAAATCAGACTTGTAATCATATTGCTTTTATTATAAGTGGTAGTTTCCGTTTATATACAGAAA